>CAMHNT010000100.1 GCA_946186535.1 uncultured Clostridia bacterium | reverse complement strand
TCGCTTTCAGATCCGGCATGAGAATAGACTATAACAATAAAATTTATATTTTTTCCCCGAAAAAGAATATTTTCAGGGAAGATAATGGAAAAATTAACAAAAAGTTATTAAATCAATGTATAAGCTGTGATATAATATCCTGTGACACAGTGGTAAGAAACAGGAAAAGCGGTGATTTTTTCAGACCCGTGGGAAGAAACTGTACGAAAACATTGAAGAAACTTTTTATTGAAATGAAGATTCCAAGGGAAAAAAGAGATAAACTGTTAGTCCTGGCAAATGGAAGCAATGTTTTATGGATAGAGGGAATAGGTCCTTCGGAGGACGCACTTCCCCGAAATGAAAAAGCGGAGTATTTTACTGTGGATACAGAGGTAAAATAATATGAATGAGGCTATAAAGGAAGTTTTATTTGATGAGCAGGATATAAACGGAATCGTTGAAGCTCTTGCAAATGAAATAAACCGTGATTACGATGGTAAAGAGATAATATTGGTAGGATTGCTAAAAGGTTCAATGGTATTTATGAGCGATCTTCTGAGAAAAATAAAAGTACCGTGCGAAATCGATTTTATGGCTGCGTCGAGCTACGGCTCGTCAACCGTTTCAAGCGGCAGTGTCAATATCGAAAAGGATTTGTCCTGTGATATTGAAAACAAGAACGTTATCGTTGTCGAGGATATTGTCGACAGCGGAAATACTCTCGGCCTTGTACTTGAAATTCTGAGAGAGCGGAAACCTGCCGAACTAAGGCTGTGTTCGTTTCTGAGCAAGCCGTCACGAAGAGTAAAAAATATCAGAATAGATTATCTTGGAGCTGAGATACCCGACAGATTTGTCGTAGGTTACGGTCTTGATTTCGATGAAAAATTCCGTAATCTTCCATATCTGGGCATTCTTGACCCAAAGTTCTGTTCCTGATTTTATTATAGAATACATAATGTTAAGGAGTGAATATTTTTTTGGATAACAACAGTAATAAGAAAAGCTGGAAGAGCTTGATTCTGATAATATTTCCTGTTATGATTTTGCTGCTTGCGGCATTCATAGCAACTCAGACGCCAAAGGACGAATACCAGTATTCCGATATTATGAATATGTTCAGCGAGGGACAGGTTGAGCATTTTGATCTCAAATCGGAAAGCGGTGAGCTTAAGATCACTTTGAAGGATCAGACCGAAAAGATCACGTTCTCGCTTGCCTATCCGACACGTTTCCTTGATGACGTTAAGGAATATATAACCGATCCGAAGAGCGATATAACCTATGATATCGAGCGTTCAGTCGACAGTGCCGTTCTTTGGTCGGTAATTCCGAATATCGGACTTATCATATTCATTGTAATCATTTGGGTAGTTATAATGAAACGTATGTCCGGCGGACTCGGCGGAGATAAGACGCTGAATTTCGGAAAGGCAAGAGTTAAAAATTCGAGCGATGACGGCAAGAAAAATGTATTCGCCGATGTTGCAGGCGCAGACGAGGAAAAAGAGGAGCTTCAGGAAATTGTTGAGTTCCTGAAAAACCCCGAAAAGTTCAATACACTCGGCGCAAGAATTCCGAAGGGCGTTCTACTTATGGGCCCTCCGGGTACAGGTAAAACATTGCTTGCAAGAGCCGTTGCAGGCGAAGCAGGCGTTCCGTTCTTCTCGATCTCCGGTTCGGACTTCGTTGAGATGTTCGTCGGAGTCGGTGCTTCGAGAGTCCGTGACCTTTTTGATCAGGCGAAGAAAAACGCTCCTTGTATCATTTTCATCGACGAAATCGACTCGGTCGGCCGTCAGCGCGGCACCGGTCTCGGCGGGGGTCATGACGAAAGAGAGCAGACTTTGAACCAGCTCCTCGTTGAAATGGACGGTTTCGAAGCCAACCTCGGCGTAATCATGATTGCGGCTACGAACCGCCCCGATATTCTTGACCCGGCTCTCATGCGTCCCGGTCGTTTCGACAGACAGATCGTAGTGGGCCAGCCCGATATCAAGGGAAGAGAAGAGATTCTCAAGGTTCACGCAAAGAACAAGCCGCTCGCTCCGGACGTTGAGCTTAAGGTTATCGCTCAGCAGACGGCAGGCTTTACGGGCGCCGATCTCGAAAATATCCTTAATGAAGCTGCTTTGCTTGCAGCCCGAAAGGACAAAAAGGCCATTACCATGGAAGAGGTCGAGGAAGCTACGATCAAGGTTGTCGTAGGTACCGAGAAGAGATCCAAGGTTATGACAGAAAAGAACAAGAGAATCACTGCTTATCATGAAACAGGCCATGCTATTGCGCATTATTTCTGTGAAACACAGGACGACGTTCATCAGATTTCGATTATACCCCGCGGTTTTGCAGGAGGTTATACAATGTCACTCCCGAGCGAGGATAAGATGTACAACACCTACAGGGAAATGAAGGAAGAAATCGTTGTTCTTCTCGGCGGACGTGTTGCGGAGGCTCTTATCTTTGAGGACGTGTCGACAGGTGCGTCAAACGATATCGAAAGAGCTACGGATATCGCACGTTCAATGATAACAAAGTACGGTATGAGCGAGAAGCTCGGTCCGGTTGCTTTCGGTGAGAATTCCAATGAGGTATTTATCGGAAGAGATATGGGGCATACAAAGAATTATTCCGAAAAGGTAGCTGCCGAAATCGACGATGAGATCTATAAGATCGTTAAGGAAGGCTACGATAAGGTAACGGATATCCTTACGAAGCATATGGATAAACTTCACGAGGTTGCAAAGATTCTTCTCGAAAAAGAAAAGCTCAGCGGTGAAGAGTTTGCCGAGATCATGAAGGGCAATGCTCCGGCACTTGCTAACGAGTAATCAAAAAATTGTGTGAGTAATAAATTTGCTCAATCAGTAAATAATTCAGATACTGCATCCATGGGTAAATTTCCTTTGGGTGCAGTGTTTTTGTTATGGTATAAAAGAGGTGTGTTATGTCCGAAAAAAGCATTATTGTCAAGGGTGCGAGGGAACATAATCTGAAAAATATTGATGTTGAGATACCGAGAGACAAGCTTGTTGTTATAACCGGATTGTCGGGTTCGGGAAAATCGTCTCTTGCTTTTGACACTATTTACGCAGAAGGCAGACGAAGATATGTTGAATCGCTGTCGTCTTATGCACGTATGTTTTTGGGTCAGGTTGAAAAGCCCGATGTCGACAGCATTGACGGTCTTTCTCCTGCAATATCTATCGACCAGAAAACAACTTCCCAGAATCCGCGCTCGACAGTGGGAACCGTAACGGAAATTTATGACTATTTAAGACTGCTCTATGCGAGAGTAGGTATTCCTCACTGTCCGATCTGTAACCGTCCGATTGAACAGCAGAGTATAGATCAGATCGTCGAACAGATTCTTGATTTCGAAGAGGGAACGAAAATTCAGATTCTTTCGCCTATCGTCAGAGGCCGCAAGGGTGAGCATGTAAAAATTCTCGAAAAGGCGAGAAAGGACGGTTATGTCAGAGTTCGTGCCGACGGTGAAATTTACGCTCTTGATGAGGATATAAAGCTTGAGAAAAACAAGAAGCACAATATCGAAGTCGTGATTGACCGACTTGTTGTGAAGCCGGGAATAAGAAGCAGACTTTCCGATTCGATTGAAACCTCGTCTGCACTCTCTGACGGTCTTACGATAGTTAATGTAATAGGTGATAAGGATTATCTTTTCTCTCAAAAATATTCTTGTCCAATTCACGGCATAAGCATTGATGATCTGTCACCGAGAATGTTTTCGTTCAACAATCCGTTCGGTGCATGTAAAAAGTGTACAGGTCTCGGAGTGTTTATGAAAATAGACGAAGCGCTTGTTGTCCCCGATGAAACAAAATCTATCCGTCAGGGCGGAGTAAAGGCGAGCGGCTGGGCAATGGAAGGTTCGACGATTGCTACGATGTATATGGAGGCTCTTGCCAAAAAGTATGATTTTTCACTCGATACCCCTGTCGGAGATCTTCCGAAGGATATTATGCATAAAATACTGTACGGCACGGACGGCGATAAGCTCACGATAATAAGACGCAGCGAATACGGCGTCGGTACTTACGAAACGCCGTTTGAAGGTATAATAAATAATCTTGAACGACGTTTCAGGGAAACAAAAAGTGCATGGATAAAAGAGGAAATAGAAGCCTTCATGAGTGCAATTCCGTGCGATGAATGCGGCGGCAGACGTCTTTCGAAAGAGAGTCTGTCGGTAACTGTCGGCGGTCTGAATATCAGTGAGTTCTGCGATTTTTCGATTGAAAAGGCTATAGAATTTCTCGACAATATCGAGCTTTCCGAAAGAGACAAAAAGATCAGCGAGCTGATAATCAAAGAGATAAAATCAAGACTTAATTTCCTGAAAAGCGTAGGTCTTAATTACTTAACGCTTTCACGTTCCTCAGGTACTCTTTCGGGAGGTGAAAGTCAAAGAATTAGGCTTGCGACTCAGATAGGTTCGTCGCTCATGGGCGTTCTTTATATACTCGATGAACCGAGCATAGGTCTTCATCAGAGGGATAACGATAAATTGATAGGTACTCTGCAGCGGCTGAGAGATCTCGGCAATACCGTAATTGTAGTCGAGCACGACGAGGATACGATGTATGCTGCGGACTATATCGTCGATATAGGTCCGGGAGCAGGTGTGAACGGCGGTCAGCTTGTCTGCTGCGGAGACGTTAAGAAGATAAAGAAGTGCAAAAAATCGATTACAGGTCAGTACCTTTCCAGGGAAAAATACGTTGCAGTTCCCGGAGAAAGACGGAAGGGCAGCGGCAATGTCTTAAAGGTTGTCGGCGCAGCGGAAAATAACCTGAAGAATGTTGATGCCACGATTCCGCTCGGTACATTTGTCTGTGTTACGGGAGTTTCGGGTTCGGGAAAATCCTCGCTTATCAATGAGATACTGTATAAATATCTTGCTAAGAAACTAAACAGGGCAAAAACAAGAGCAGGAAAGCACAAGGAGATAATCGGCGTCGAAAATCTCGATAAGGTTATCAACATCGATCAGTCGCCTATAGGAAGAACTCCACGCTCCAACCCTGCGACATATACGGGAGTTTTTACGGATATACGTGAGCTTTTCGCAACAACGAACGATGCGAAGATAAGAGGCTTCAAATCGGGGCGCTTCTCGTTCAATGTCAAGGGCGGCAGATGTGAATCCTGCGAGGGCGACGGAATCCTGAAAATAGAGATGCATTTTCTGCCCGATGTTTATGTCCCCTGTGAGGTCTGCAAGGGCAAGAGATACAACCACGAAACCCTTGAGGTAAAGTACAAGGGCAAGAATATTTATGATGTTCTTGAAATGACGGTTGACGAGGCTCTTGAATTTTTCAAGAACATTCCCAAAATACAGAGGAAGATCAGTACACTTAAGGAAGTTGGTCTCGGATATATCAAGCTCGGTCAGCCTGCAACGACTCTGTCGGGCGGCGAAGCTCAGAGAGTAAAGCTTGCGACGGAGCTTTCAAAGCGTTCGACCGGAAAGACAATCTATATACTTGACGAGCCGACCACGGGTCTTCATATCGCCGATGTTCATGTTCTGATCAACGTTCTCCAGAAACTTGTCGACGGAGGAAATACTGTCGTTACCATTGAGCATAATATGGACTTTATAAAAACAGCCGATCACATTATCGACCTCGGTCCCGAGGGTGGAGACGGCGGAGGAACAATAGTTGTCACGGGAACTCCGGAAGAGGTTGCACAGTGTGAAAAATCCTATACAGGCATGTATCTGAAGAGAATTCTTGAAAAGAAAGCTTCCGAAGAGGATTGATAGGAATATTTATTTTATAAAAATAACATGGTTACTCTAAAAAAATCTTGATAAGAGAAGTAAAAAATGGTATAATATTAACTATTGTTGGGTTGCTATATTATTTACTTACTATAAATGAGTAAATCGATTAATGGTTTTATAAAAATGCCGCACTGCGGCATTTTCCGGAGAAGCGTTTTGTTAAGGGCTTTGCCCTTAACATCCCACTGCACAGCACTAGGCACTGCGTGCCGTCGCCGGCTCTGCCTTTGGAATCCGCCAGTACCCCAAGGGCACTTCCTTCGGGGCGCCTTTTGAAAAAAGCTGGGCAAAAACTTTACCGGTTTTCTTTCACACTTTTTGTGCAATTTAAAATTTGCTCATTTACAGTTACTTATTAACCAATCTCGAGAAAGGGTAGAAATATATGACAAGAGAAAATGAATACCGCACACATAGTTGCGGTGAGTTAAGAGAAAGCGATATCGGCAAGGATGTCAAAGTTGCCGGCTGGGTTGAAAATATCAGAGACCACGGCGGCGTAATGTTTCTTGATATCCGTGATCAGTACGGTGTGGTACAGGTTGTTGTGCATGACGATAGTTTACTTAACGGTGTCAACAAGGAATGTACCGTAACCGTTTCCGGAAAGGTAGTTAAGAGAGACGAGGATACTATCAATCCGAAGATCGCAACAGGTACGGTCGAAGTTCACACAGACAGTCTCAGAGTTCTCGGTAAATCAAAGGCTAACCTTCCTTTCGAGGTTGCAACGTCAAAAGAGGTTAAAGAAGAGGTTCGTCTCAAGTACCGTTATCTCGACCTTCGAAACAAGAAAAATCACGATAATATCGTTCTGAGAAGCAATATAGTTTCCTATCTCCGCTCTCAGATGTCGGAAATGGGATTCCTCGAGATTTCGACTCCGATTCTTTCAACGTCTTCACCGGAGGGCGCAAGAGACTATCTTATCCCAAGCCGTAAGCACAAGGGCAAGTTCTACGCTCTTCCTCAGGCGCCTCAGATCTTCAAGCAGCTTCTGATGGTATCGGGCTTTGACAAGTATTTCCAGATAGCTCCATGCTTCCGTGACGAGGACGCGCGTGCAGACCGCTCACCGGGCGAGTTCTATCAGCTCGACTTTGAAATGGCTTTCGCAACACAGGAGGATGTGTTCGCGGTTGCCGAGCAGGTTCTTTACAACACCTTCTCGAAGTTCAGCGACAAGGAGGTAAGCAAGCCTCCGTTCAAGAGAATTCCTTACAAGGAGTCCATGATAAAGTACGGCACCGATAAGCCGGATCTCAGAAATCCGCTTGTTATTACGGATATCAGCGATATGTTTGTTGAAACGGATTTCGGTCCGTTCAGAGGAAAAACCGTTCGTGCTATCAACGTTCCGAACTGTGCAGGTCAGTCAAAGAGCTGGTTCAAGAAAATGGAAGAGTACGCTCTTTCAATCGGTATGAAGGGTCTGGGTTACGTTAAGGTGAGAGACGACCTGACATTCGACGGTCCTATCGACAAGTTCCTTCCGGAAGAGGATAAAAAGGCTCTTATCGAGAGAACAGGTCTTGAGCCGGGCGCAGTATGCTACTTCATCGCAGACAGCGCAGATCTCGCTCCGAAGCTCGCAGGTCAGATCAGAACAGAGGTTGCGACAAGACTCGGAATCATTGACGAAAGCAAGTTTGAGCTTTGCTTCATTGTTGACTTCCCGATGTATGAGTACGACGAGGACAGCGGAAACATTATCTTTACGCACAATCCGTTCTCTATGCCTCAGGGCGGTCTTGAGGCGCTCAATACAATGAATCCTGTTGACATTCTCGCTTATCAGTATGATATCGTCTGCAACGGCGTAGAATTGTCATCGGGCGCAGTAAGAAACCACGACCTTGACATCATGGTCAAGGCATTCGATATCGCAGGCTATTCCGAGGATCAGCTTAAGGAGAAGTTTACCGCACTCTACAATGCATTCCAGTACGGTGCTCCGCCGCACGCAGGCATGGCTCCGGGCGTGGACAGAATGATTATGCTCCTCACAGGTGAGGAAAATATCCGTGAGGTTATAGCATTCCCGATGAACAGCAACGCTCAGGATCTGCTTCTCGGTTCTCCGGGAGAGGTTACGGAGCAGCAGCTCAGAGAGGTTCATATAAAATTGA
>CAMHNT010000099.1 GCA_946186535.1 uncultured Clostridia bacterium | reverse complement strand
ATAATCGCAAGGGTAAATATATTCAAGTATATGCATCAATCGACTATTTTGAAGAAGGTGTAATATGGTAAATATTAATGTTAATGTAAAATCTGTTTCCAACAAACAGAATAAGATCAGGACTGTCACAATACCGTACAGCGAGAATATTACGGATATCCGTGGGCTTCTTGAAGCAACCGTGAAATTCTGCGTTGAAAGCTACAACGAGCGCCGTGAAAATTCCGAGCTTCTGAAAACGCTTTCCTCCGCACAGATCGAGGATCAGGCTTCACAGGGTAAGGTGTCGTTTGGAGTGAACTACGGCGAAAACAATGCGGACCTGTCGAAAGCGACAGCCGATGCGCTTGAAGCTTTTTCGGACGGTATTGTTGTGTTGTTCGTTGATGATGAAAAGTTAGAAAATCTTGACGACAAAATCGAAATAGAAAAAATAAAAAGCCTGACCTTCATCAAGCTCACAATGCTTGCAGGCAGAATGTGGTAAAGGAGTGATTTGATATGGCAAGCAGTCAGAAGGAAATGGAAGCGTTTATGAATGATTACGATACCGAATTTTCTGACAGACATCATTCGGAAATTGTCGCTCTTTCGAGTGATGAAAAGCAGGTAATGAATCATATTCTTCTTGACAAACGCTATCATCATTATTTGACAAAATATCCCGTTGAAATTAAAAGGCAGTCGATAAAGAATCTTTCCGATTATGTACGTCATAACTACGGCAAGGTGGTAAAGCTGCTTGTTCCCGAGGAATTTATTGATGATTTTTATTATATGACGGACAACTTCGTAAAGTATCAGTATTCCGAAAGCTATTACCGCCGCAGCTTCCGTTCATCGGATTACTATCCGTTTGTAGTCAGGGTTTTCGATCTTATCTACAAATATTATGTACTCGGAGCCGTAGGCTATAATGCGAGCAATATTAAGGATTTTGTTCTGGGCAGCGAGGAAGGTCTGAAGCATGATGTTCTTAACAGGTATGGTACCGAGGCGGATTCCTATATTATTGCCGCAAGAATCGACGCAGGAGATACTGAGGTTATCGATGTAATCAAGGAAATGATAACGAGCGAGAACAATACTGCGATACTGACTTATACTGTTATTCGTGCCGTTATTCAGTCCTCGAACTCCGAACTTCACGATCTGCTGTGTAAGCTTCTTGTTGCGGCAAGGCTTTCCGAGGGCTTAAGACAGGCTATCTGTGAGAACGCAGACTGCGGTACAAACGAAGTGTTTTTCAAGCTTATGAAAACTATCAAGGAAAATAATCTTGTCCGTTTTCCGTCAATTAAGCGTTCGCTCGGAACATGGACAGGTCTGTGCAGGAATGAGGATCCCGACCGTCTGGCAGGAAAGATACTTGACGATATGGTTTACGTTCTCGAAAGCCGTGAGCATGCTCTTGAATATATAGATACAACGGACGCAGTTCACATATATATGGGTCTGTGGGGACTCAGCTTTTATGATGTTTTCGACGCTGTTGGAGTTATATTGAACCTTGTTGGCATACAGAAAGCGAAAAAGCTTGGTTTTTCTGAAATGGTCGCAGCACTTCTTAACAAAAAGGAAAATCTTTCTCATAAATCCGCTAATAGGATTCAGCTCCTCACAATAGGATATTTCTGTCAGAATCTTGACATGGATAATATTACATATCTTGTATCAACGACAGTTTTTGAATCATATCCCGAGGATTATCAGCTTTTTTCGATGTTCAAAAATCTTTATATCTATAACCTTTACGGCTATAACCGCCGTCGGTCTTATAAATCTTTTAAGTCGGTCGAGATGGCTGCGGCATAGGCCCGGTGGAAAAGAAGGGCGACAGAAAGCTTGCGGCAAAGCATTTTGATATGCTTATGAATTTGTATAACTCTATGCCGAAAAAGAAAATGGAGTATGAAAAGATACTCTTCCCATGGTTTTCAAGCTCGATAAGCAAGAGTGAGCTGCTTTGCTGTATGCTTGATACGGCACGTGTGCTTGACGATGATGAAAAGATTGATTTTATATGCGAACATCTTACCGAAATAGATGTAGGCTTCCGCTCGAATGCACTTGAATTTATCTGTGAAAAGATTAAAACTCCGAACCAGAGAGAGGTTCTTGTGAATGCTGCGGCTGATAAGGAGAGCTCTACAAGATGTAAGGCTGTCAAGATGCTTTCCGAGATGAAGCTTACGGACGAGGATTATATAACACTCGAGGGCTTTACAAAATATAAAAAGGCAGATCTGCGTGAGGGTGTTCTTGATCTGATAAAGAAGCGTGACGGCAGAGGTCTTAACAGCTCGATTATCAGAATGCTTCCCTCAAAGGACGAAAACGTCAGACTTGCGGCGCTTGACCTTTTAAGCTATGCAATAGGCGAGTACAAGGATTTCGATTTCACGGAAGCAAAGGAAGCCGTTTCTGCGATTGAATCCCCGACCGAGCGTGAGGAAATTCTTATAAACGAATTAGTCGGTACGTCGGCTGCGGCTGAGGTAACGGCAGAAAACGGATACGGTCTTTATGACCCGAAATCCGAGCTTCCGCTTCTTGATTTCAAGCCCGACCCGAGCGTGGTGAGAAGTTTTTTCTCGGTTACGAAGAATGATATTACGGAAATGTATCTCGCTTTAATGAAGCTTATCGACGACAATGCGAATCTTGAATACAAATCAAGTAACGGAGAGGAGCGTCTCCTTGGAACGTTCTCCGGCTGGTTCTCGTGGTACAGAGAAATTCCGGGAAAAAAGCTGTATGAAAGTATTCCTCTGCATGAGCTTTGGGCTCAGTACTACCGTGATACGGTAAAAACTCCTCAGCGTCTGTGGGCGATGTGTATTCGTAGAAAAAGTATCGTTCCCTCTCGTCTGACCCTGAAGGCTCAAAAGCTTTTTGATAAGAATCAGGAACTTCTCTTCGGAGAAATTGTCTCTTATGATTACGATAAGGAGCTTGTTACAAAGGACGAACGCTTCGATAATCCTTATTTCCATAATCTGACCACTGCAGTATTAGACAGTATTATAAGTGAATTCGATCTACAGATTCCATATGAGGTGGCGCTGAATGCTGTAGGATATGTAGCAAAGGAGTTTTCGGAGGAGGAGCTGTGGCTTGAATGCTCGTGCTCGGAGAACAGAAGCTGGGAGGATAAGAAATACAATTTTCTTGCGTCGGGTAGGATAAACTTTCTTTTTTCAAAGCTTCTCGGATATCTTGACGAGGATTTCGAAACGAATTTCAGAATATTGTATGAGCTTGCAAATAAGAACAGGGCATGGGATCATTACCTGAACGGTGACATTTATTCTCCTTATTATTCGGATACATCGAATATTTCCGTAGTTTATTATGTACGTGCTTATATGCTCGGAGTAATAAGCGAGGATATTCTTTATAAGTCAATTTTTGAAATATACGGTCTTCAGAATGCGGTGCAGAAACTTAATCCGTTCCTTTCACGAGATGCAAAACGGTCTGTAAATCTGTTCAAAAGCATCCTTGCGCAGGAGGGAAAGGACCTTGACGAGGACGGTATGATTCCGGCGGATTCCGACTTCTACAAAGCAGGCAATTTTGCCGCTTCAAAGCTTATCGACAAGATACTCGACGTTGAGTTGAAGCGAGGAGACAGCGAAACGGTATTTTCAAAAAGTATCGTGAACATCGACCATATCTACGGTATGAACAGACTTATGGAGATACTCAGGGCATACGGAAACGAAAGCTTCAGCCGTTTGTCCAGTTATTGGCGGTATTATTCAGGTAATGTTTCGAAGAAGGATTCGCTGAGTCATCTGCTTAATGTCTGCTATCCGGCGGCTGATGAAAATGCCGAAACGCTTGCAGGGTATATTAAAAATTCGAAAATCAAGAACGACAGACTTATAGAGGTTGCAATGTTTGCGCCGCAGTGGATAGATATAATAGAGGACTATCTGAAGCTCGACGGTCTCAAGAGCGGCTGTTACTATTTTATGGCTCACACAGCTGAGAGCATAAGCGACAAGCGTCAGGCTATAATCGCAAAGTACACTCCTCTCACAAAGGACGAGCTTAACGGCGGCTGCTTCGATGTGAAGTGGTTTAACGAAGCCTACGGCATTCTTGGCGACAAAATGTTCAATAAGCTCTACAAGAGCGCAAAGTACATTTCGTCAAGCAATATGCACACCCGTGCGAGAAAGTTTGCGGACGCGGCGCTCGGAAAAATGGATATAGCCGAAACAGAAGCGACCATAGAAGACAAGCGCAACAAGGATCTTCTGATGAGCCTTGCGATAATCCCTTCAGAGGGCAAGGACGATATACTTCAGAGATACGAATTCATTCAGAAATTCCTTAAGGAAAGCAAGCAGTTCGGCGCTCAGAGGAGAGCAAGCGAATCTTCTGCAGTTAAGTATGCGCTGAAAAATCTCGCGGTCACCGCAGGCTACTCGGACGAAACGAGGCTCACTCTTTCAATGGAAACGGAGCTCGTCGAAAGCAATAAGCAATATTTCTCGTGGCAGAAAATCGGCGATTACGACGTCATGATAGATATCGACAAAAACGGAAAGCCGTCAATGAAGTTCGAAAAGAACGGCAAAGCCTTGAAATCCGCACCGGCAGCAATCAAGAAGAGCGAAGAGTTTCTTGCCGTAAAGGAATTCAACGATAAGCTTAAGCAGCAGTACAGCCGTACCGTGAAAATGCTGGAGCTCGCAATGGAGGAGCGTGACGCATTCGGTTTCGGTGAGCTTGTGATGCTTTGCAAAAACCCTGTTACTAAGGCAATAGTTGAAAACCTTGTGTTTGTTTCTGCGGCAGATGACAAATTTGTAAACGGACTTGTTTTGGACGGCAGTATATACGACTGCAGCGGAAACGAGAAGAAGCCCGACAGCGGATATCTGCTGCGTGTTGCTCATCCTTACGATCTGTATGAGCATAAGGTCTGGGCGGATTATCAGCAGCTGTTCCTTGAAAGGGGCGAGAAGGAGGGCAAAAAACAGCCTTTCCGTCAGGTTTTCCGTGAGCTTTATGTCAAGCTTTCCGAGGAGCTTGAAAAAGAGCGTTCGCTTATATTTGCCGGAAATCAGATACAGACGAGCCGCACGGTCGGCGCGCTCAGGAACAGACGTTGGGTAGCTGACTATGAGGACGGTCTCCAAAAGGTATATTACAAGGACGATATTATTGCAGGGATCTATGCGGTTGCCGATTGGTTCTCTCCAAGCGATATCGAAGCTCCGACTCTTGAGGGAGTGACGTTTGTGAACAGACGCACATACGCTCCGCTCAAAATCAAGGACTTGCCGGGTATCGTCTATTCCGAGGTAATGCGTGACGTGGACCTCGCCGTAAGCGTTGCTCATGCAGGCGGCGTCGATCCCGAAACAAGCCATTCTACGGTTGAAATGCGTAAGGTTATTCTCGAATTTAATCTTAAGCTGTTCGGCATAAAGAACGTTACTCTCGAGAAGAATCATGCCGTTATCGAAGGCAAATACGGAAAATACAGTATCCACCTCGGAAGCGGCGTAATTCACAAATTCGGCGGTCATCAGATCAATGTTATCGCTGTGTCAAGCGGTAAGAAGAGTAAACTGTTTCTGCCGTTTATAGATGAAGATCCCAAAACAGCCGAGATTATGACAAAGGTGCTTACCTTTGCACAGGACGATAAAATCAAGGACCCGTATATTATGGAGCAGATAAGATGATTATATTTATTGCAGCCGTTAAATTTGAGGTATGACTATGAAGAAGAAAAGACGTATTGTGGTTTCAGTTATTGTCTCTTTGGCAGCTGTTTTTGTTATATTTGAGATTGTAACATTTTCCGTTCTTATGCTCAACAGGAATAAAATCAACGGATATCTTGACAAATACGATACAGGTACGGCTACATTCGGTGACGTGGCAGCAGTCAATCTTTATCTGAAAGATTATGTGAAAATCGGTGAAACTGAAAACTCAGACCTCGTTCTTTCGAGAAGTTGGTGGTTTTTCGGGCTCACTGTTATGAAAAATTATAAGAAAGTTGACCAACTGGGTACAGCTTTCATATATGAGGATAAAGACAATAATACTTATTACGTTATTGAAACAGACGAATGGTGTCATTTTTTCAGAGTTTATTCCGTTTCAAAAGGTGTAATCAAGTAGGGAATATCCAAAACTAAAAAACGGTTATTATATTTAATCTGCATTTTTTAATAATATAAAGTTAAAGCTCCCGCTAAGAAATTCGGGAGCTTTTTTATACAAAAATTTATTAAATCTCAATATTTGGGAATAATAATTTATAAATTATTAATTCTTAAATTATAAAAAAGTCTGAAAGACGACTGTTAAAGTTTCGCTCAAGTCTTTTCAAAGGCTTGCAGGTTTTAAGGATTAAGTTCTTAACAATAAAATTGAAAGGTTGATTTTATGGAAAAAATAAATGTGCGAAAGGTTGCTGTCATAGGCTGCGGATTTGTCGGTTCATCTTCGGCGTTTGCGCTTATGGAAAGCGGACTTTTTTCGGAAATGGTTCTGATAGATTCGGAGAGGGAGAAAGCCGAGGGAGAAGCTCTGGATATAGGCCACGGGCTTCCATTTGCAAAGCCGATGAAAATTTATGCCGGAGATTATGACGACATAACAGACGCATCAATTGTTGTTGTAACGGCAGGAGCAGGACAGAAGCCCGGTGAAACAAGACTTAATCTGGTTAAGAAAAATGTGGAAATTTTTAAGTCGATTATACCCGAAATATCCGGGAGGAATTTTGACGGTATACTTCTTATCGTATCGAATCCGGTTGATATTCTGACATATACGGCAGTTAAGCTCAGCGGACTTCCGGAAAACAAGGTTTTCGGTTCGGGAACGGTTCTCGACTCCGCAAGGTTAAAACACAGGTTGGGAGAGCATCTGGGAGTTGACAGCAGAAGCGTTCACGCATTTATTCTCGGAGAACACGGAGACAGTGAAATCGCCGCATGGAGCAGTGCGAATGTTTCGGGAGTTCCGCTCAACAGCTTCTGTGAAATGAGAGGTCATTTTAATCATCAGGGTGAAATGAACAGAATTGCGGAGGACGTCAAAAACAGTGCTTATGAAATTATCAATAAAAAGAAAGCCACCTATTATGGAATAGCTATGACAGTCAGAAGAATCTGTGAAGCGATAATTCTTGATCAGAAATCAATTCTTCCTGTTTCGAGCGTACAGCACGGAAAGTTCTGTATTGATGACGTTTCTCTTAGTATGCCCTCGATAGTCGGCAAAAACGGCATTGAGGGTTCGGTGCCTATTGAACTGAGCGATGAAGAAACGGAAAAACTCAGGGATTCGGCGGAAGCATTGAGAAAGGTTATTGATACATTGTCTTTTGACAAACAGAGTAAATAGTACGATTATCAGCCACTCTGAGTTATTTTATGTGAACAGAAGCTATATTATTTGTTATTATAAAATAAAAATTTTTAAGAGGAGTTATAAAATGGAAGTATTAAAAGTAATTATTGCTTCGCTTTTTTCGGCAGCTTTTCTGTTTGTAATTGCAAAAATTATAGGGCATAAACAGGTATCACAGCTTGATTTTTTTGACTATATCACGGGAATTACGATCGGTTCAATTGCCGCCGAGCTTGCAACAACACTCGACAGTCCGTGGTGGAAGCCCACTATATCAATGATAGTTTATGGTTCGGTTACTGTAGGACTTAGCATTCTGACCGAAAAGTTTCCTAAAACAAGAAAGTATATCAACGGCACTCCGACTATTATTATGGATAACGGAAAGCTATATCGCCGCAATCTGAAAAAAGCCAAGCTGGAGCTGAGCGAATTTATGCTTATGTGCAGACAGGAAGGATATTTTAACCTGAATGATATTCAGACCGCAATATTTGAATATAACGGAAGGCTTACAATTCTTCCGATTAGTGCGAAACGTCCTGTCAATCCGGAGGATATAAGCCTGAGTCCTCAGCCGGAGTATATCAATACCGAGGTTATTATGGACGGCAGAATCCCCCACTCCATCCTGATTGAACTGCTCACCGA
>CAMHNT010000098.1 GCA_946186535.1 uncultured Clostridia bacterium | reverse complement strand
TCTTCCGATCTATTTAAAAAGATTGTACTGAAAACTCATTATTTTCTCCTTTAGAACAGAATTGTTTCTATAACAGATAGTTAGTTCAATAAAACCATTGTATCATATTATTCGGCTTTCATCAAGATGCAAAGCGCATTATTCTTGAATCTTGTCAATCGTTATCGCCCGCCTGTTCATAAAGTCATTCATGATTTTCATAAATCCTTCTCTATCAAACATCATCGCAAGCAGTTGTTTTGAAATAATGGGTGTAATATCGAAAAAAACAAAGAAACTGTCTATTTCTACCATGGCGCAGCTGAAAGTCTAAGCAACCCGTATTTTTCCCAATTCGTGTAATTTACTCTGTCAAAAATGTTCGGAATACGTCAGCTGATCATAATTTCCACTATCAAATATATCAACAGTCATTTTTATTGTAAACGATTTCATATGAGCGAAATCAAGCCCTGAGTACTTATCATCCATTACCATATGACAATAATGTTCCATTAATCCAACCGCAAGGTACATCTTTTCCTTTGAATTCTGTGAATTTCTGATATGTTCCGGAAGTTTTTCATACAGCGCCTGAATTGCTTTATTCTCGATTTTATCATACAAATTTTTGACATCCGAATCGCTGTGCCTAAGTCCTTCAAGCTCTTCGTGAAAGTCATAATATTTCCGATGAAGAGCTTCAAATTGTTCCAAAGCATAAGACAATGTTTCTTCTGTATTGTTAAATCGGCTAAGCGTATCCTCACTTGTATCAGTAAGACTGTTTATGTTCTCAAAAGCATACTCCAATGAATTCAGGAGCAAATCTTTTTTATTTTTAAAATATCGGTATGCAATGCCTGTCGATAAGCCGGATTCTTCTGCTATTTCGTCCATAGTTACATTATGATAACCTTTTTGAGAATATAGAAGAAGAGCCTTATTCATCAGTTTCATCCTTGTTTCTGATGATCTTTTTTGCACAGGCCTTTTAATTATATCACCCAAGTCATTTCACCATAAAGCGGAACATATCCGCCCCCATAATTTTTGCACCTGATTTATCGGCAGCAGTTTCCAGTAATTTCATCTCATCTGCTGTCAGAGTTACCATTGTAGCTTTTGCCAGCTCCTCAACCTGGTTCGGCTTGCGACAGCCACACACAGGCACAATATTTTTATTACAACAAAAAGCTATTGCTACCTGAGAAACACTGATATTGTGTTTTTCAGCTACATCAATCATAGCATCGTACAACACAGAAAGCTTTTTCTGCTGTTTTCCGTAGATCGTTTTCATAATCGTTTTCTTTGTCTTGGCACGAGGGTCAACAAGCATTCCCTCTTCAAGAACTGCCCATGCCCAGAATGAAATATCATTTTCGTGACACCACTCTACAAGCCCCTTCTGTTCCCATTCTCTCGCAATAATACTGTAATGGTTCTGAACTCCGTACAATTTGATATTTTCACTCTCAAGAACTTTCTTTGCCATCATACACTCTTCAAGATTAAAATTAGATACGCCTATATGACGAATCTTTCCTGACTTATACAATCCGATTATTTCATTTAAATACTTCTCTATGTCGATTGGCAGATGAAGCCAGTAAATATCGACATAATCCCTTTTGAAATCTCGCAGATCTTTTTCAAAAGATCTTATTACAACACCCGGTTTATAGCTTGAAGTCGGAGTAAATTTTGCGGAGATAAAAATATTTTCCGTACCAAACTCTCCGAGCATCTTCTGTGCTTTTCCAAGTCCATAATCTCTTGCGGCATCATAAATCTTCAAATCATATTTTCGGGCAGTGTCCATAGCCTCTTTTATTACATCATCATTTACATAGCTTCCTCTTACCAAGGTTCCGTAAACATTACTTCCCCATGAGTTAGTTCCTATAACTGCATTTGGTTTTAAAATATCCATAATTATCACCTGCTAAATAAAAGTGAGAAATCTCTCACTTTTATTATACGTTGTCTTTTATAATCTGTCAAGAGATTATAAAAAAAACTAAGGCAACACCGCACAAAGACCGCCTGACGGTACCCCAAGGGCATTTGCAGCACAATCCAATCAGTCTGCGCCTTGCGGCTTGACTTCTTGGTGTGCTGCGGGCACCATGCACCAAATCTGCTTGCACCCCAAGGGCACTTCCTTTGGGCGCCTTATGCACTCTGACGAAAAATCTGACGGCGCATCTTCGGCACAATCTTTGTGCGGTATTGCCTTAAGAAAAATAGGCATTTGCTTCTCATTCACAAACAGTAATTTTTCCGCTGTCAATTTTACGTATAATATTGTTCCTGATACCAAAATCAATCGAAGCTTTAACAGAACATTCGATTATGTTTCCAATGCGGGAAAAACCGAATTTTTTTGCCGTTTCCCTGACAATATCCGTCTCGGAAAGGCTGACCTGTTCTTTGAGAACTTCCTGTATAGCACAAAGTATCTCTTGAGGAGGTATGTCGTCCATAGTGCGTTTGTTTCTGTCGTTTTCTGTTGCTCTGTAATTCTCACAAACATTGCGGTACTGACCGTTCAGCCAATAAAACTTCTGTTCACCTTCTGTCCGAACATCTTTCTCTATTGAGGCTATCGCACTTTCAAAAATTGATTCTACCCTTGAACCGCCCCTTGAGATTCCCCACAATGCAGCAACTTTTTTATACCACAGCTTTCTGCTTATAGGTGCTTCCAAATAAAGAATTTTTTCCGCAGCATTTTGTATTCTGAATAAGTTCGATGAAATGTAGAACATCTCACTGTTTCCCTGGACACCGATACTTGCAGCGATATAATCTGTTCTTGCACTGGTTGTCGGCTCAGGAGTCTCCTCCTTTTCAAAGTTAAAAGATGCAAATGATTCTTTTGGGGCAGGCTTTAACACATCAAAAGTCCTTGTATCACTTTTGGAAAATGATATCTGCTTTTTGATTTCTGCTACGATAATTTCCATTACTTTTTCAGCGTCATCAAGCCAATCAAGAACCCATACACGTATAATTTTCCACCCAAGACGTTCCAAAGCATCAGGCTGTAAAACGAAACGGTCTCTTGACGTCCTGGATTTGCTGCAGTTTTCACCGTCAAGCATAATACCCAACAAATATTTATTATCATCGGAAGGATCGATAACACCAATGTCGATTTTAAACCTTGAACAACCGATGTTGCACTTAACGTCATAACCGAGCTTTCTGACATTATCCGCAATACATTTAACTACACTGTCACACTTTAAAGGCTTATCCTCAATACGTCTGGTAACAATGTTTTTACCGCTCTTTGCAAACTCAAGGAAGCCCTTTAATCCTGCAACGCCGGCTGACGTTGTACTGTTGAGATCAATCTGCTCGGGCTTCAACACCGAATAAACGACCATTGAGGTTCTTGCTCTTGAAATGGCTACATTAAGTCTTCTCCAGCCTCCTTCACGATTCAGGGGACCAAAATTCATCGATACCTTACCTTTTTTATCCGGACCATATCCAATAGAAAACAGGATTACATCTCTCTCATCACCCTGTACATTCTCAAGATTCTTTATAAAAACAGGCTCGCTCATACTGTGATTTAACTCTTCCAGTTCCGGATTTTTTGCAAATTCATCAAGCAGCATATCCGTAATAAGCTTCTGTTGATTTGAGTTAAAGGTAACGACGCCTATACTTTGCTTTCTTAATTCTTCATCACGAAGTCTGAGCATAATCTCTCTTATAATAGCCTCGGCTTCTGCTCTGTTCTGACGTGTTTTTCCTTTGTCATAAAAACCGTCAAGCTGAACCAATCTGACTTCCGAAACAAGATCCCTTGGAGAAGGAAAGGTATAAAGCTCGTTATTATAGTATTTCATATTGCTGTAAGCTATCAGGCTTTCGTGACGTGATCGGTAATGCCATTTGAGAGATTCCTGAGGCATTGAGATCGCAAGACAGTCATCAAGCAGACTTTCGAGATCCTCATTTTCACTGTTATCTTCGTCGATATGATTTGACTTGAAAAAGCTCGTTGGAGGAAGCTGTTTCGGATCGCCTACCACCACCACATTTTCGCCTCGGGCAATCGTTCCTACTGCTTCGCTCGTAGGAAGCTGTGAAGCCTCGTCAAAAATAACAAGATCGAATTTCGGAAAAGCCGGGTCAATATATTGTGCCACTGAAATAGGACTCATGAGCATACAGGGACACAGCCTTCGCAAAAGCACCGGTATCTGTTGAAACAGCTTTCTGATAGACATCATTCTGCCGTTGCTTTTGATAGCTTTCTTCAGAATTCCCAATTCCGAAGAGGAAGAACTCACAATTCCGGAAGACGGTGTTTTTGATGATAATCTTGCTACAAGCTCCTGAACGGTTAAGCGCTTGTATTCACTTATCGCTTGTTTATACTGCACAATAATATCGTCAAAAAGCTTTCCTCTGAATTTAGAAAGGCGTTCATCATCTGATATTGTCATAAGAATCAAACCGTAATAAAGATTGCATATATATGCGGATATGACAGTATCACCGTTTACCGAACCTTCCCTGTACGCTTTGCTTACAGCTTCAAGTCCGCTTATCACGAGCTGTTTATCAATCCTATTAAATTCAACCTTGTATCTCATCTCACTGATATTGACACTGAACCGATGCAATATTCCGAAAGAAGCCTGAAGCCAGTTCTCATTTTTCTGTTCTTCATCAAAGTCAATTCCAAATCTTTCGGACAGCTCTGCAAGTCTATTCACAAAATTCTCAGCACAATTTATATTTTCATACAGATAATTAACCTTTGCAACATTTGAAAGACAGTCTATAATTGCAGATGCATCCGTCAGCGGATTGGCTTGCAGCAATACTCTGAACAATTCTGTTTTTCTCAGTGCATCCTTAACAGCATTCCAATCAGTGGATAACCCCATAAACAGCCCGGAAAGAAACCGAGTGGCTTCTGTCGGTGCATTGAGGATAAAATCCTTTTTCTCTTTTAATGAATTCAATTTATCATAGTATACCGTAATATTCTCTTTTGTTACCGTTCCCGAAGATTTTGAATACATACGAAGTTCTTTAAGAAGCTTCCTCTGCTTTATAAATCTCGTGATAAACCATGAATCAGATGCACAATTCCACGCCATTTTTCCGTTTGCGCTGTCATACTCCAACACATTTCTTTCAAAAGTTTCCGTTATTTCACTATACAGTATTTCATATTCTGAACCGACCTCAATGAGTTTATGTATTACCGCTGCCACACTGTCATAATTAGGCGTATTAACAAGATCCTTAAGTATGATTCCATTTTCAAAGGACAGCTTTGAAAGCTCTATCATTGAGCATATATTATCTCTCGTTCCCGGTATATCAAAACCAAAACACCCGGAAAGTATACCAATGCTTTCTGACGCTGATTTATACTGAGAAATCAAAGAATCCACTTCACTTCTGAATTTTTCACGCAGCTCTATCGAATACTCCGTTCCATTATACTTTAAGAACGGATGCTCTGAAAGCACGCCTATTTCCTTCGTGATTACGGAATAATTTCTGACAAGATCATTCCATTCTGAAATCTTGTTTTTGTCAGGATTCCCGAGTTTGTCTTTTGCAAAGGTAATCATTCCCTTATATCCGGAATTATCCTCATAGTACTCTATCGCCTCATAAAGGGAATTTCCGAACTCTCTCTGAGAATGAAGCGCTTCCATAATACCGTTAAGCTTCAGACGAAACCCTCTGACATTTTCGGCAGTATTTTCATACTCTGCCGGAGATTTTATCCTTCCGACGTTCAGTGCTTTATCCAACTCGCTCAACACGTTTGATTTGTTGGTCTTGTTTGAATGGAGTTCCAGGCAAAAAGGGTCGAGTCCAATATCGTACAATCTTTTCTGCACAACATTAAGAGCAGCCATTTTCTCCGCAACAAAGAGAACGGTTTTGCCCTGATAGAGCGCATTTGCAATCATGTTTGTAATAGTCTGAGATTTTCCCGTACCCGGAGGTCCGTGCAGCACAAAGCTCTGACCTGCCGCAGCTGCATTTATTGCTCTCAGCTGAGAGGAATCGGCATCTAAGGGAACTGCCATTTCGGTGAGCGACACAGGATTTTCGAGACTTTGTATTTTCTCTTCATCAACAGGCTGCCACGTCATCTCCCCTTTTATCAAGCTTGACACAACTTTATTTTTTTTAAGTTCGTCAGCCCTGTTTGTAATATCGCTCCACATCACAAACTGTCCGAATGAAAACAATCCGACAAACGCCATATCAACAACATTCCATCTTTCCTTGTTTTTTACGGCCTGTCTCACAGTATTCATTATGAGTGGAATATCTACGCCGTGATCATCTTCAGGCAGCGGATCAAGACCAGTGATATTAATTCCATGATCCTGGCGAAGGTATTCAAGGAGAGTAACATTAATCCGTGTTTCCTCCTGTCTGCTGCGTATAACGTATCCTCTGGTCTTTGTACTTCTTACAAGGTCTATCGGTATCATTACAACAGGAGCATAGCGTGATTTTTCAGAAAGCTTGCTGTCAAACCATCGCAAGAATCCCAATGCCAGAAACAGTGTATTTGCGCCGTTCTCTTCAAGACTGGAAATTGCCGCACGACGAAGTGATTCAAGCGTTTTTTTAAATTCGTCTTCCTTTAAAAAAGTTCTTATACGATTACTTTTAAATTCCTCTTCTGCAATGGTCCGGACAAGATCCTTATCATTATCAATTTCAAAAAGTCTGGGGTCACGTGCCGAGAATGCCCATTCGGACGGAATCTCCAGCACAGACAAGTCCTTCCCGTCAGCCAGTTTATCCTCAAGAGCACCGAGGTCAGCCGTCATAATACGAAAGCTGCCCTTTGTTGCTCTGAAATTAAGAAGTGTATTGCGAAGACTCAGATTCAGAAGCTTTCTCTCCCACAGCTTCTGTTTTGTAACGATTGTTTCTCCGCCACCGGCAACTTTTCCGACAAGTGAATTATCGAGCGCTGCCGGAGCTTGCGAATGATGAAAATCAACTTCTGTTTTTTTCTCCGTATCGGTACCGGCTGTACTCATAAAATCAAGCTGAAGCGGTATCGGTCGTATTCCGCTTCCTCTGGTTCTCTTTATATCAACAGCACAAATAAAATTTTCGGGTGAGTTTATATGGTCGTTACCGTGCTTCACTGCTCTGTCAAAATCTATACTGCTTCCGGCTACAAAGTCAGTACATTCAACAAGAAGAATTTCCTCTGCTCCGTCGGCTATTCTTTTCTCTACAGCCGAAACATCGTCAACAAAACAATCAGCAAAGGTCTGTTCTTCAAGCCAACATCCCACAAATGCATGTCCTTTTACAAAAATAATCAGAGGATAAAGACCTATCGATTCAAGACACGCCGTATAGAGCACTGCAAGGTCAAGGCATGTACCCTGTTTCTGGCCCAGAACATTATGAGGAAGTCTGACTCTCTGACCCATTTCCTCATAACTCGCAGGCGGATTATTATATACAATGGCTCTGTTCTGCAAAGCGTTATAAATTGCGGCCATCTGGAGCTTGACCTTGTTTGAATTATTAGTCTGATAACCGCTGAAAGAGGGATCTCCCAGCCACTTTGACAGATATTTTGACGCCTCACTTATAACCTCAGAAACAGCAGGATGATTTGGTGTAGAAAAAGCTGAAATAATCTCCGGCATAAGCAGCAGACCACTCCACTGATCATAAGCTAAGAGCTCGATTTCATTATCAAACCCATAAAGAGTATCACCGTCTTTCACAACGGTAATATTTATATTGCCCACTATTTTTTCAGTAAGCCTGAATAAATAATCAGTATTCATCTGAATTTTAACGGGAGATATTTCAACTGATTCTTTTGCTGAAAGTTCAGCAATGCGATATGAATATTCCTTTGCAAATTCCGGAGTAAAAGATATCTTCAGTTCAATATCATCAAATGCTTCATCTGAATTATTTATTAAAATAAGATTACGAATCAGCGGAACATAATTTTGCTGCATCGCAAAATTTATTGATTTACTCAACGTTCCGCCTACCGATAATTTGTTCTCCATATAAATCACCACTATATCAAATCAGTTTATGTCGATTAATATTTCTATA
>CAMHNT010000097.1 GCA_946186535.1 uncultured Clostridia bacterium | reverse complement strand
ACTTGTTTCTTCACCTTTTATTTTTTAGGGTTACCCCTACTATTGACAAAGAGCCAAAAAACGTTTACAGTTGCTTTTCTATTTTTTTATAGTATTTTAATAACTTTTGTGTTATAATCTATAATGTGTTAAGCTGTGCTGTTTTACGGATTTATTTTTATGATAATCATAGTGGGAGGTATCTGATGAATATAGGTTTTCCGACAGCGAACGCACAGCTTAGGTTTATTATAATTAAAAGATATTTGTATCAGTAATGAATAAAAAATAAAGATATACGGAGGGAATATATTGGACGGGTTTTTAGCGTTTGTATTTGATTTGATAGTTGTAATTCTGAGAATTGCTGTTTCTGTATTTTCGATTATTATTCTTGTAAAAATCTATTCGTCACTCAGACATAACAGGCGTGGTGAGAGACCCCTTATTATGCTTTTTGACGAGTATTCGAAAAAAGCGGTACCAGTTTTGTATTGGGAAAATTCTATAGGCAGAAGCAAACGATGTGATATCTTTATAAATGATGCCACTGTTTCAAGAGAACATGCCGTGCTTCTTCGGCGTGACAGCGGATGGAGCATAACCGATACGGGTTCAAAAGCAGGTGTTTTCGTGAACGGTGAGAAAATCTCGGAGCGGACAAATATTTATCTTAATGATAAGATCCGCATCGGTTCGACGACTCTTATTGTCAAACGTGCCGAGGAGTTCGAAGGGGCTTCAAGACGTTCATGGTTTTTCAGACCCGAAGGGAAGAAAAGTATTTCCCCGAAAAGGCTTCTTGCGCTCATTTCATTTTATTTTATTCTTGTTTCCGCAGAGGCATGCCTTACTGCGGAAAGTATCAGTTCCGGCATTATCGAGCTTATGCCTTTTACTTACGGATTGATTGTAATAGGATTGATGTGGGCTACTTATCTGATAACGTCGCTTGTTTTTAAACGAGTGAATTTTGAAATAGAAAGTCTTGCGTTTTTTCTGACGGGCGTCGGGGTTATGCTTTCGGTTCATCAGTCCGAACGTCAGGCTGTAGTTCAAATTGCATCGGCAGTTGTCGGTATAATTCTTTTTGAGTTTCTCATCAAATTTCTTGAGGATCCGGACAGGGTAAGCGGTTGGTCAAAATGGATATATATAGCGTCCATGGGACTTCTTGCGGTTAACCTGATTTTTGGTCAGACTCAGTACGGTGCTGCGAACTGGATATCCATCGGCGGCATTTCCGTCCAGCCTTCGGAGGTCGTTAAGGTCGGATTTATTATTGTCGGTGCAGGCAGTCTCGATCAGCTCCAGACAAGAAAAAATCTTTTGATTTTTATTGCGTTTTCTGCGGTATGCGTAGGTGCGCTTGCTCTTATGGGTGACTTCGGTACTGCACTGATATTTTTCGCAACTTTCCTTCTCCTTTCGTTCATGCGTTCGGGAGATTTTAAGACACTGATTCTTGCGGTGACTTCTGCGGTTTTTGCTTCAACGATTGTGCTTCGATTCAAGCCGTATATCACAAAACGCTTCGAAGCTTGGGGACACGTTTTCGAGGAGCCGTACGTTTGGGATACGGGTTTCCAGCAGGCAAGAACTCTTGTATATTGTGCGAGCGGCGGACTGTTCGGAGTGGGAATCGGAAACGGATTCTGTAAGACACTTTTTGCTTCCGAAAGCGATATTGTTATCGGTATTGTGTGTGAGGAAATGGGGATTATTGTGGCGCTTGTTCTTGCTGTGGCTATCGGTGCCCTTGTATTTTATGCCCGTGCTATTACGACACGTTCCAGAAGTACACTGTATTCCATATCCGCATGCTGTGCGGCAGGACTTCTTGTTGTTCAGCTTTCGCTCAATATATTCGGTGCAACGGATATTCTTCCTCTCACAGGCGTAACGTTTCCTTTCATAAGTGCCGGCGGCTCAAGTATGATATCATGCTGGGGATTGATTGCTTTCATTAAGGCAGCAGATGAGAGAACCTATGCAGTGAGAAAGCAGGGACTTTTTAATTCGTCGGACGTATGATATGCCCGGCGAATTCGTAGAGAAACCGAGACTCCTTATTAATACTCGTGCAGGAATTTTACGTCATGAATAACTTCGGAATCGGGGTAAAAAAATGAAGAAGATTTTGAATAGGTCGATTTTGACCTGGGTGCTTGCAATTGCATTTTTCGTGGGGTTGGGATATTTTACGGTTAATCTGATAATACATGCTTCAAGCTGGGCGCAGAAACCGTTTAATGCTCATATTTCTTCGACAGGACTCGCTCAGGCAGGCGATATCTATGACCGGAACGGTCTGACGCTTGCGACGAGCGTTGACGGCGAACGTCTTTATAATGATGACTACAGCGTGAGAACGGCTCTGCTTCATACGGTAGGCGATGATTCAACGAATATTTCAACGGCTATTCAGAGTATTTATCGCACCGGACTTACAGGATATAATTATATTCTTGGACTCGGACTTCCGAATTCCTTCAGAAGCAGCAGCGATATTACATTGACTCTTGACGCAGAGGCGTGCGCACAGACATACAACGCTATGGTTCAGAACGGATATAATGGCGCTGCAGTTGTTTACAATTATAAAACCGGTGAGATCATCTGTAAGGTCAGTACTCCGTCATATGACCCTTACGACCCTGTTGAGATTATTGACGGTGACGATACTTATGACGGAATTTATCTCGACAATGTTCTGAGCTCGACATATCCTCCGGGTTCTACATTCAAAATAATTACGGCTGCCGCAGCTCTTGAAAATATCGATAATGCGGAAAACAGGATGATTTATTGCGAAGGAAGTGCGATTATCGGCGGCGAGTATGTCACATGCGTTAAGGCTCACGGTGAGATAGACATGGAAGAAGCAATGGCGGTTTCGTGCAATGTCTACTTCGCAGAGCTTGCGGCGGAGCTTGGAGCGGACACTATGACTGAGTATGCGGAAAGCTTTGGTTTTAATCAGAGTTTTACTGTTGACGACAATGAACTCGCTGTTTCAAAATATGATGTCAGCGACGCCGATACGGCTGCTCTTGCGTGGTCCGGAGTAGGTCAGTATACGGATATGGCAAATCCGCTTCATATGGCTATGATATGCTCGGCTATAGCAAACGGCGGTACACCGACGGAGCCGTATATGATAGAAAGCGTTTCTTCCTTCTTCAATTTCAATAATATTATTCCGGGAGATAAAGGAAAGAGCGGCGATAAAATGATAAAAAGCTCGACTGCGAACAAGCTTTCCGAAATGATGAGATTTACCGTAAGTGATCATTACGTCGACTCGACTTTCGGTGATCTTCATGTAGCGGCAAAAACCGGTACGGCTGAGGTCCCGGACGGTGCGGATGACGGATGGGTAATAGGATATGTAACAGATGAGGACTGTCCTCTGGCATTTGCCGTTTGCATTGAGCACGGCGGATTCGGTATCAGTTCGGCTGTTCCTATTGCAAAAGTAGCCCTCGAAGCTTCGGCTGTCGCAGTAAGAGGCTATTGACAGAAACAAGCCGTCTATGGGTGCATTGATTTGTTTAATTAAGAATGATAAATTACGGCGGCAAAGTTTAGCTTTGCTGCCTGTTTGTGTGTAACACTATTGTTTTTGATGAGTGGATAAAATGCAGCATTCTGAATATCTGATGGGGGTAGGCTTAGTTGTTGAATTGAAATATATCGTAATTCAAATGTATTTTAAATTCAGATTATATCAACTATTTAGAAGATAAATGGTTGATATAATCTGAAATTAAGCAAAAGAATTTGACATAGGGCATTTTTACAAAACCTATGGTTCAATCTGATTGTTTTTTAGATTTGTTCATTTATAATATTAAAGAAAAGTTGGAAATTTATTTACGGAGTGTGATAAAACTTGACATACAATGAAGCAATGGAAAAAATCGATTCTCTTCTCGTTTTCGGTTCCCGTCCGGGTTTGGAGAGAATCGGAAAGCTGCTCGATTTGATGGGGAATCCCCAGGATAATCTCAGATACGTTCATGTTGCCGGAACAAACGGAAAGGGCTCAGTCAGCAACATGACTGCGTCCGTTCTCACAAAATCAGGATACAGAACGGGTCTTTTTACCTCTCCTCACATTACCGGTTTCGGTGAGAGAATGCAGATCGATTTCAACAGAATTTCCGAAGCGGATATAATCGATCAGGTTCAAAGAATTTATCCTTTAGCCGAAAAGCTCAGGGAAAACGGTGACATAATCACCGAATTTGAGTTCGTAACGGCGATAGCGTTCAACTGGTTTTCGGAACAGAAATGTGACGTTGTTGTTCTGGAAACAGGACTGGGAGGAAGATTTGATTCGACCAATGTCATAAAAACTCCTCTTTGCAGCGTGATTACGTCAATTTCTCTTGATCATACCGGCGTGCTCGGTGAAACTCTCGGTCAGATAGCCGCAGAAAAGTGCGGAATCATAAAAGAAAACGGAAACACTGTTTTTGCGTTTCAGGAGAACGAAGTCAATGATGTTGTTGTCAGGACCGCTTATGAAAGAAATAACGTTCTGTACAATCCGATAAATCTTCCTGTTCTGAGTTCGGATATCACAGGAAGCGAAGTTGATTATGGGGGAATTGAAATAAAGCTTCCTCTTGTAGGTGAACATCAGGTTTTCAATCTCGGTCTTGTGCTTTCTGCGGTTTCGGCTCTCAGAAAATCAGGGCTTAATATATCGGACGAAGCTTTAAAAAGCGGTATCGAATCAGTGAGAATGCCGGCGAGATTCGAGATTATATCAACTGATCCTCTTTTTGTTCTTGACGGTGCGCACAATCCGGGAGGACTTAAGGCTCTTTCGGAGGCGATTGACAGGTATCTCGGTGACAGGAAAATAATCTGTGTTATGGGTATTCTCAAGGACAAGGACTGTAAAAGTTCACTTAAGTTTCTTGGTGGCAAGTTACATAAGCTTATTACAACTACGGTTAAGGATAATCCACGCAGACAGACCGCCGAAGAGCTTAAGGAAACTGCACGCGAATATTTCGATGATATCACTTCCGAGGAAGATGCAGTGAAGGCGGTTGAGCTTGCTTTGAGTGAAGCAAGGAATACGGAGAACGCAGCGATACTCGTTTGCGGTTCATTGTATCTTGCTTCTGATGTTCGTTTTTATCTTGAGAAAATGGGGATAATTTAAAACTCTTTGATCTCTGAAAAAAGCAAATTATTCTATTGACAAAATTCGCCTGTAATGAGATAATTATATGTAAAGCGTTTAAAACAAGCGACAGAAACTGTTTGATGCAGCTGAAAAAACGTAATCTGTATCAGATAAATTCAATATTCCTGATGGGGGTTTAGAATTATGGCTAAGGAACTTGCTAAGGCTTATGAGCCGGCACAGTTTGAAAACAAAATATATGAGTTTTGGATGAACAACGGTTATTTCCATGCAGAAATAGACAAGGATAAAAAACCGTATACTATCGTTATGCCGCCGCCGAATATTACCGGTCAGCTTCATATGGGACATGCACTCGACAATACTTTGCAGGATATTCTTATCAGATTTAAAAGAATGCAGGGTTACAGCGCTTTGTGGCTTCCCGGAACTGATCACGCTTCAATCGCTACCGAAGCGAAAATCGTTGAGGCTATGCGCAAGGAAGGAATTACGAAGGAAGATATCGGAAGAGAAAAATTCCTTGAGCGCGCGTGGGACTGGAAGAAAGAGTACGGCGGACGTATCGTAAAGCAGCTCAGAAAAATCGGCTCTTCCGCCGACTGGGCGAGAGAGCGTTTCACAATGGACGAGGGCTGTAACAAAGCAGTTAAAGAGGTTTTTGTAAACCTTTATGAAAAGGGTCTTATCTATCGCGGCGAGCGTATCATCAACTGGTGTCCGAAGTGTCTTACTTCAATCTCGGACGCCGAGGTTGAGTATGAGGAGCAGGCTGGTCACTTCTGGCATCTCAGATATCCGCTTTCCGACGGCAGCGGATATATCAATCTTGCTACAACACGTCCGGAAACACTTCTCGGCGATACTGCCGTTGCGGTTAACCCGAACGATGAAAGATACAAAGATCTGGTGGGTAAGACACTGATCCTTCCTATCGTTCACAGAGAAATTCCTATTATAGCCGATGAATATGTTGAGATGGATTTCGGTACGGGCGTCGTAAAAATAACGCCTGCTCATGATCCGAACGACTTTGAGGTCGGCCTTCGCCATAACCTTGAAATCATCAATGTTATGACTGACGATGCGAAGATTACCGATGACTATCCGAAGTATGCTGGAATGGACAGATACGAGGCAAGAAAAGCTATTGTCGCTGATCTCGAAGAAGAAGGCGCACTCGTTAAGATTGAGGATTATTCTCATAACGTAGGTACATGCTACCGCTGTTCAACAACGGTTGAGCCGAGAGTTTCAAAGCAGTGGTTCGTTAAGATGAAGCCTCTCGCAGGCCCGGCTATCGACGCTGTCAAGAACGATGATACCGAGTTCGTTCCGCCTCATTTTGAAAAGACATATTTCCACTGGCTTGAGAATATCCGTGATTGGTGTATTTCCCGTCAGCTCTGGTGGGGTCATCAGATTCCGGCTTTCTACTGCGATGACTGCGGCGAAACCGTCGTTACGAAGGAGAACGAAGCATGCTGTCCGAAATGCGGAAAGAAAATGCGACAGGATCCCGACACACTCGACACATGGTTCTCGTCAGCACTCTGGCCGTTCTCAACACTCGGCTGGCCTGAAAAAACTCCCGAAATGGAGTATTTCTATCCGACAAGCGTTCTTGTTACCGGATATGATATAATTCCGTTCTGGGTAATGAGAATGATGTTCAGCGGTCTGGAGCACACAGGAAAGGCTCCGTTCAATACTGTTCTCATTCACGGTCTGGTTCGTGACTCACAGGGCAGAAAGATGAGCAAATCCCTCGGCAACGGTATCGATCCTCTCGAGGTTATCGAAAAATTCGGTTCGGACGCTCTCAGACTCACTCTCGTTACAGGCAATGCTCCCGGCAACGACATGCGCTACTCCGAGGAGAAGATGACCGCAAGCCGTAACTTTGCGAACAAGCTCTGGAACGCAAGCCGTTTCGTTCATATGAACATTGACGACTACAATGTTGAAAATAAGCTCCCCGATGAGCTTGAGATCGAAGACAAGTGGATCGTCAGCACACTCAACAGCGTTGCCAAAGAGGTTGCGGAGAATCTCGATAAGTTCGAACTCGGTATAGCGGTTCAGAAGGTTTATGATTTTATCTGGGATTTCTATTGTGACTGGTACATCGAGCTTGCAAAGGCAAGACTCCAGAGCGAGGAGCAGTCGGCTCAGAATGCAAGACAGGTTCTCGTATGGGTTCTCGACAAGGCACTCAAGCTTCTTCATCCGTTCATGCCGTTCATCACCGAGGAAATCTGGCAGACAATTCCGCATGACGGCGAAACTATCATGCTTGAAAAATTCCCTGAGTATGACGAGGCTCTGAATTTCGTTGAGGCAACTGCCGAAATGACAAGAATCATGGACGCAATCAAGGCTGTCAGAAACAGACGTGCAGAGATGAATGTTCCTCCGTCAAGAAAGGCGAAGGTCTACGTTGCTTCTCAGTTCGCCGATACATTCAGAAACGGTGCGAAGTTTATCGTAAAGCTCGCTTCAGCAAGTGAGGTTGAGGTTGGCGATGCTTTTGATATTGAAGGTGCGGTAACGGTTGTAACGGCTGATGCAAAGATATATATTCCTATGGAGGAGCTTGTTGACAAGGAAGCTGAGCTGAAGCGTCTTAACAAGGAACTCGAAGCTACGAAAAAGCTTCTTGCTCAGGACGAAGGCAAGCTCAATAACGAGGGTTTCATGTCAAAGGCTCCTGAAAAGGTAATTGAGAAAATCAGGGCTCAGGCTGCGAAGGATCAGGAAAAAATTGCTATGATCAATGCGGCTATCGAGGCTTTGAAGTAAAAATTTAATAAAATTAAAAGACTTTCGGAAATTAAAATCCGAAAGTCTTTTGTTATATGATAAATTTAAAATTACCGAAGAGGTCTGAAAGAGGACGGTAAAAGTTTTTGACGCACTTTTTTCAAAAAGTGCGCAGGTTCCAAGGGCAGCGCCCT
>CAMHNT010000096.1 GCA_946186535.1 uncultured Clostridia bacterium | reverse complement strand
TGCCCTTGGAACCTGCGCACTTTTTGAAAAAAGTGCGTCAAAAACTTTAATAGTCGTTTTTAAAGTTTTTTGTGATTTTAAAATCTTAACTGATTCAAAAATCCTGAGGGCGTATTAAAAAACGGTTGAAAAAGTGAGGATTTTGTGATATATTATTTTATGTATCTGCTTTTTATTCAAAATTATTTATTGTTACTTTTGCGGTGGGGGGATCCGTTTGGACAAAAAATATCATATACTGAAAGAATATTTCGGCCATTCCTCCTTCCGTGAGGGTCAGGAAATGATCGTCGATGAGCTTTTATCGGGAAGAGACGCTCTCTGCATAATGCCGACGGGAGCCGGAAAATCCATATGCTATCAGGTTCCGGCGCTGATGTTCGGCGGAATAACAATCGTTGTTTCTCCGCTGATATCTCTGATGAACGATCAGGTGACGTCGCTGACCCAGTCGGGAATTGCGGCTGCCTATCTGAACAGCTCGCTTAATCAGTCTCAGTACATAAGGGTTCTGAACAATATTGAATCGGGAGAATATAAGATTGTTTATGCTGCGCCGGAACGTCTGCTCACGGACGGTTTTCTTGACGTATGCCGACGGATTGACATTTCAATGGTTGCGGTTGACGAGGCGCACTGCGTTTCTCAGTGGGGTCAGGATTTCCGCCCCGGCTATCTGAAAATCCTTGATTTCATAGAAGCTCTCGACCGGAGGCCGATCGTCGGCGCATTTACCGCAACGGCAACGCAGGCAGTCAGAGACGATATTCTGGAAATTCTTAGTCTGAACGATCCTTTTGTCATCACTACCGGATTCGACAGACCCAACCTGTTTTTTTCCGTATTAAAGCCGAAGAAGAAAGCGGAACAGCTGACGGAGCTTCTGAACGAACGGCGTGACAAATCGGGTATCATATACTGTTCGACAAGAAAAAAGGTTGAGGAGGTCTGCGATCTGCTGACGGAAGACGGCTTTCAGGCAACAAGATATCATGCAGGGCTTTCCGAAAATGAAAGAAGAAAAAACCAGGAGGATTTCGTTTACGACAAAAAGACGGTCATGGTAGCGACCAACGCTTTCGGCATGGGCATAGATAAGTCAAATGTATCTTATGTAATACATTACAATATGCCGAAGAATATCGAAAGCTATTATCAGGAAGCCGGAAGAGCAGGACGTGACGGTGAAGAAGCGGAGTGTTTCCTGATGTACAGTCCTGCCGATGTCCGCACGAATCAGTTTCTGATAGAAAATTCCGAGCCTAATCCCGAGCTCAGCGACGAACAGCAGAAAGCTGTCAGGGAGCTTGAATATGACAGGCTGAAATACATGACGTTTTACTGTACAACAAACGACTGTCTCCGCAGTTTCATTTTAAAATATTTCGGCGAAAAGCAAAGGAGCTACTGCGGAAAATGTTCCAACTGCCTGACTCGGTATGAAACGATAGACGCAACAATTGACGCTCAGAAGATCCTGTCATGTATAATAAGATCGGGACAGCGTTACGGCATAAAAATGATAATCGATATACTCAGGGGGAGCAAAAACGAAAGACTCCTGCGCTTCGGATTGGATAAACTCACAACCTACGGAATCATGAAGGAAACAAGTGAAAAAACGATTCGCAGCATTATGATATGTCTGGAAGAACAGGGCTATATCATGAACACGGCAGGCGAATATCCGATCGTGAAGGTGACGTCCGCAAGTAATGACATTCTGCGGGGAAACGCCGGATTTGAAATCAAAATTGCGAAGGAAAAGCAGCCTTCGAAGAAAAAATCAGTTGTTGAGGATCACTCGGTTGACAGCGGACTTCTTGAAAAGCTTAAAGCACTGCGCAGGGAACTTGCGGATAAAGACAATGTTCCTGCATACATTATTTTTTCAAATGCTGCGCTGATTGATATGTGCCAAAAACTCCCGACTGCTCCGGAAGAATTTCTCGAAGTGTCGGGAGTCGGAAAGAAGAAGCTGGAGCTTTATGGAGAGCAGTTTCTGAAAGTTATAAAAGAGTATGTTGAAAATGAAGCAGCGGGACAAAATTAATTATGACAGATTGTTTTACCGACAGCTTTCAATCAGAAACAAAAATAAAAATGCCTTGGATTAGCTTCAAGGCATTTTTTAGCATTTGTCGGCAGTCGGCAAAAATGATATTTTTTCAAATTAAAAAGGAGTTGAATCCTCGGAATTACTTTTTCTTCTCTTTCGCATATAAGGTTTTTAAAGACCGTAAGCGTAAGTAAGTTTCTTTACATAAAAATAAGAAGCACCGCCATCGTCCAAAAGTCGGTGTTTCTTACAATACTGAATTTGGAGTAACCGCTTACAGTGCAGTACTCTTATTAAGATTATACTACATAAAAATCATAAAAATGTCAAGCACTTCGAGAAAATTGCTTACGGCACGGTTAATTATACACGGTTCAAAATAAAAATAAATTGACAAATTATTACAATAATGATAATATATAACCGAGAGTACTGCACACAGTGGCAGGCGGTTTGCTCCCGTAAGGGAGGTGATAACCATGAAAATGACAGATATTTGCATTTTGATAAATACAGTAATTCAGGTTATCTCTTTCTGTGCTAAGGTTTACAAGAACCGTAAGCAGAAATAATCTTATTTTTACATAAAATAAGAAGCACCGCCCAATCTCCCAAATTGACGGTGTTTCTTAAAACACTAAATTTGGAGTAACCGCTTACAGTGCAGTACTCTTATTACTATTATACTACATCAAAATCATAAAAATGTCAAGCGCTTAGAGAAAATTGCTGCCGGCACGTTTAATTATACACGGTTCAAAATAAAAATAAATTGACAAATTATTACAATAATGATAATATATAACCGAGAGTACTGCACACAGTGGCAGGCGGTTTGCTCCCGTAAGGGAGGTGATAACCATGAAAATGACAGATATTTGCATTTTGATAAATACAGTAATTCAGGTTATCTCTTTCTGTGCTAAGGTTTACAAGAACCGTAAGCAGAAATAATCTTATTTTTACATAAAATAAGAAGCACCGCCCAATCTCCCAAATTGACGGTGTTTCTTAAAACACTAAATTTGGAGTAACCGCTTACAGTGCAGTACTCTTATTACTATTATACTACATCAAAATTATAAAAATGTCAAGCACTTCGAAAAAATTGAGGTGCTTTTTTATATCCGGAATGACATGATTGAGGATAACAAAAAACGGTTTGAAACCTATCATTTCAAACCGTTTGGCGGAAGCGGAGGGATTCGAACCCTCGAGCCCGTGAGGACTACCTGATTTCGAGTCAGGCCCGTTATGACCACTTCGATACGCTTCCATTATTAAATAAAATGTTGTTCTTCAAAAGCAACATACTTATTATACTTGATTTCTTGAAATTAGTCAAGTATTCTGCTATAATTTTTTTATAGTTTTCTTATTGTTTCTGAAAACATAAAAACGGAAAGGGAAAATGGATATGCCTCAATATCAGAACGGACATTATTATTCTCTCAACGAATATCTTAAGAATACATTCGGATGTAAGGTCTACAAGCTTTCTCTGAACGGCGGATTTACATGCCCTAACCGTGACGGGACGACGGACACCCGGGGCTGTATATTCTGCAGCGCAGGAGGTTCGGGAGAGTTTTCACAGAATAAGAATATCGGTATTTCGGAACAGATCGGGCTTGCGAAAGAACGTGTCAGCAAAAAAATAAAGAACGGAAAATATATAGCCTATTTTCAGGCATTCACAAATACTTATGCGCCTGTCGAATATCTTCGAAGGATATTTTACGAAGCAATTGAACACCCCGATATTGCCGCACTTTCAATCGCCACACGGCCGGACTGTCTGCCCGGAGACGTGCTGGCGCTGCTGTCTGAGCTTAATGAAATAAAGCCTGTCTGGGTCGAGCTCGGACTTCAGACGATCCATTCCGAAACGGCGGAATATATCCGCCGTGGCTATGAGCTTTCGGTATATGACGACGCTGTCCGAAGGCTTAAAGAAATCGGAATCAATGTAGTTGTTCATGTTATTTTAGGACTGCCGGGGGAAACGGAAGAGATGATTCTTGAAACCGTCAGATATGTCTGTGACAGCGGCATAGACGGAATCAAGCTTCAGCTTCTTCATGTCCTTGAGGGAACTGATCTTGCGGTTGATTTTAAAAAAGGGAAGTTCGATGTTTTTTCAATGGAAGAGTATATAGACATTCTTTGTGATTGTCTTGAAATAATCCCCGGCGATATAGTTATCCACAGACTCACCGGTGACGGTGACAAGAGAATTCTGATTGAACCGAAGTGGAGCGGAAACAAAAAGCTTGTGCTCAACACGATGAACAGAACATTCCGTGAAAGAAATATAGTTCAGGGGAGCAGGTATTCAAAGACCTTGAAAAAAGAAAGTGATTGAGGTATAATTCCAATATTGTCAATTCTTTTCTATGAGAGGATTTTTATCGATATGTTCAAAGCAGCATTATAAGCAACGGAGGGATATTATGTCACAGCCTTCAAAAGAAGAAATAGTTGATTTGCTTCATAAAATTTCCGATGAAGATAATACCGAAAAAGAAATAAATATAAATAACTATATCGCAGCACTCGAGTGCGGAGTTATAGATCCCGATATATGCAGTCATATCAATTGTGATGAGCTTAAGCAGGGTGAGGGAGAGGACGGTGTGCTGACTTACGGTTCCGAAAGCAAAAAGGTGGACGAAAACAAGCCAGGAAAAAAGTATTATACATATATGCTAAGGTGTACCGACGGAAGTCTTTATACGGGTATAACAACGGATATAAAGCGCAGAATGGACGAGCATTTTTCAAAGGGCGTCAAGTGTGCAAAATACACGAAGCGCCATACGGCAAAGAAGCTTGAGGCGGTATGGGAAAGCAGCAACAGGGTTCTTGCGTCAAAGCTTGAATATCGTATAAAACAGCTCCCAAAGGATAAAAAAGAGGCCCTGATTCAGCATAATAACATTGAAGTAATGGCCGATAAAATCGCCCCCGACAAATACAAGAGACTTTTTTACTACGATTCCGGACTTTATCCTTGACATAAGTTATCGCCCGAGGATAGGAAGGATTCCCGGTCAGGGTTTCTCTCTATCTTAGCTAAAATTTATGCTTTACATAAGTCATCGCCCGAGGAGAGGAAGGATTACCGGTCAGATGTTCTCTCTATCTTATCTAACTGAACTTTTTATACTTCCTGCAAAATATCTTCCATATTCGCAACCTCTGCGGCGGTCTGCTGATTTTCGAGATATTCCCAGGAGTAGAGAATAAATCCGTCCGTTGCTGATGTTCGTGTGTATTCTATCTGACTGCTTATGATATCATCGCTTTCGAGCCATGTTCCGTCGTCTTCGACGCCGCCTGCCTTGTAGAGCGCAAGTCCGATGTATATTTTTATTTTATCGTTCGTCACAATATCTTTCCATGTCTCTACCGTTTCTTCATATGGCATGACCGGATTTTCGGAGTTGGAATAAATCTGAGGCGCGATGTAGTCCACATATCCGTAAAGACTGCACCAGGAATAAACGTCCGCTCCCATATCAAGATCATTTTCAATGTTTCCCTGAGGTGAGATTCCGAAAAGTATGCTGTTGTCTATGTTTTTTATTACGGCATAAATTCCCGAAATCAGAACGTTTATATTTGTGCACCGCCACTGCATCAGAGGCAGCGGTGTGCTTGCTTCATCAACGCTTTCGACATATTCCTCATAGTCTGCGGAATCGTATTCGCTTTCCGTGAACATATAGAAATAATCATCAATATGAACTCCGTCAACATCATAGTTCGTCACAAGCTCACGCACGCCATCGATTATGAGAGCGCGTGCTTCGGGGCGTGAGGGGTTTAGGTAAAGTCCGCTGCTGCAGCGGATAACGTTCCGGTCATTCGCCAGGTTTGTGTCGTGAAGCCATTTGTAGCATGGACTTTTCTCGGTTAGAACGGAGTTTTCAACATCGGACAGAACCCTGAACGGATTGAGCCACGCGTGAAATTCCAGTCCGGCTTTGTGGGTGGCGGTTATCATATATTCAAGTGGATCATAGTCCGGATCGTTTCCTCCGCTTCCGGTGAAAACATTTGAAAAAGGGAATATCTCGGACGGATAGACGGCGTCGCAGTGTGAGCGGACGTGAACAAAAAGAGTATTTATTCCGTTTTCCTTGGCGGTTTCTATTATGTTGTCAAAGTGTTCTTTGAAATCGCTTTCGCTCATATCGGAGCTTCCGTCCGAAAGGCTGAAATACGGAACCCATACTCCTCTCATTTCACCTGTATGAAATACATGTGTTTTGGACGTTATGGGTTCCTCTTGGGGGGCAGACTCACCAATGTTTTCGGCAGGCTGCATTTCTATTTTGTTGTCGCTTTCTCTGACGCAGCACAGCATAACTATCGTAACGAAAAGAGTTACGGCAAGAAATACGGGGAAAATTCTTTTAATATATCCCGACATAGCAGACTTCCTTTCAAAAGTAGTGATACTATTATAGTTATTCTGCTGTGTCATATGAGGTAAAAAATGGGTATTAAAATTAAATTTACAGTTGACAGGGATTATGACGGAAAACAGGTGAAAGAGTTCCTGAGAAGAAAATGTAGAGTTTCCGCAACGCTACTGACTCAGCTTAAGCTTGTCGAAAACGGAATCACGAACAACGGCAGTCACACGAGATCGGTCGATTTCGTGAAAGAGGGAGACGAGGTTGTTATCACGCTTCCGGACGACAGAAACGAGATAATACCGGTTAACCTTCCGATTGAAATACTGTATGAAGACGAGCACGTTATCGTTTTCAACAAGGCGCCGTTTATGGCGGTTCACCCTGTTCACGGTCACATCGACGATACGCTTGCGAACGCCGTGGCATACTATGCACAGACAAAAGGAGAGGTCTGGACCTTCCGCGCGATAAACCGTCTTGACAGAGATACGTCGGGAGTTCTTCTTTCTGCGAAAAATGCGTATTCGGCGGCTATGCTTCCGAAAAGCGTGAAGAAGAAATATATCGCCGTCTGTGAGGGAAATGTCGAAAAAGGCGGAACGGTTGACGCACCGATCAGGTTCAAGGAAGGGCACACTATCCAGAGAGAGGTCGGAGAGGGCGGAGTTCGTGCCGTAACTCATTTCAAGCCGATCAAATGGGGGAACGGTCACACTCTCGTTGAGTTTGAGCTTGAAACAGGCCGCACACATCAGATAAGAGTTCATATGTCTCATCTGGGGCATCCTCTTGCAGGCGACGATATGTACGGAGGCTCGCTTGAATTTATCGAACGTCAGGCGCTTCACTGCGGTGAGATAAGCTTTTTACACCCGATAACAGGGGAAAGAATGAGGATTGTTTCTCCGCTTCCGAAGGAGTTTGAGGGGATCTTGTGTGATTGATTTTTTTAACCGTAAATGAGAAAATAAAAAAATTACACAAAAAACTTTGAAAGAGGACGGTTAAAGTTTTTGCCCAGCTTTTTTTAAAAGGCGCCCCGAAGTAAGTGCCCTTGGGGTACTGGCGGGTCAAGGGCAGCGCCCTTGCAGGTTATTAAGGGCGGAGCCCTTAACAATATATTACTCCCCAAAATGCCGCAATGCGGCATTTTTTACTTTTTGTACATTGAAACTATCGTTTAATAGATTTGTATTTATAGGTTATAACCGTGATTAAAGCTATCAGAATATGAAACAAGACAGTTATGAAATCCGGTGCGTATATGACTTTGTTTGTTGTCATATTTTTTCCGAGGACATCTCTGATAAATATAAAAAATCCCACACCGAAAAAGCTTTTTCCGGTGCGGGATTTTTTGCTGTTTTGCTGTTTTATTTCTTGCTGCTGACAAACCTGTCAACAATATATTTGTGAGCGTCAAGCTCGATTTTGTTGTCAAGAGGTTGAAGCTCTGTCGGGAGCCCTCTCTGTTCGAGCATCATCTTTATGATGTGATCGCTTAAGACAGGGTTTTTCGGGAGCAGCGAGCCGTGAAGATATGTTGCTATGACGTTTTTGTAAACAACGCCTTCATAGCCGTCCGTGCCGTTGTTGCCGGTGACAGGGATAGGCTTGCCGGCGTCATCCTTCAGCGTGCAGATGGTCTGCGTGACGGTGAACTCCATCTGGTTCATCGAAAAACTACGCACATAGAT
>CAMHNT010000095.1 GCA_946186535.1 uncultured Clostridia bacterium | reverse complement strand
CAATTTTCTGATCCGTATCTGTGTCAGTATCTGCAATTTTTGTGTAGTCGAAGCAAACGATGTGAATCTCATCGTTTTCACACACGAACGATTTTCCGAGCAATTCCGTAACCTGAGCATTACTAAGATTTTCTTTTGTGATATTCTTAGCATCGATTTCGGCTCCGCCGGTACATTTTCCTATTGCATTTTCCGCATTGGTATAGAAACAGTTGTACGCATTGAAATTTTGAGTTTCTCCGATCATTCCTCCGGAGGAATCTTCCGGACCGACCTTGCACAAGCTTAAGCAGTTCAGAAGAACTCCTTCGCTGTTGCCGTAGCCTAAAATACCTCCCGACGCCTGGTTGAGCTCATGAGCATAAACCTCGCCTCTGGAAATACAGTTGTAGATTCCCGGATTCGCCATACCTTCATATTCTATTCCGTTGAGAAAGGCAATAGCCGCATACGGCTCAAAATTTGTAATCAGACCTATAAAATGACCGAACAGAAAAGCAAGGAACTTATCGGTATTCGGATACCAGAAGCCTACTATTCCGCCAGCATAACAACTGTGAACGCCATGCAGTGAATCAACCTTTCCGGCGTCAGAAATGACTTTTCCGTCAAACTCGCACTGGTTTATAATGGAGCATTTACTTTTTGCGACAATTCCTCCCGCAATTGCATCCCACGAAACATCATCCCGTCTATAAACTTTTACATAGCCCTTTGTTATTCTCAGATTGGCAACTACTCCGTACGCCACGTCTGCGAACAGTCCGGCTAAATTGTCGTGGTATGCATAAAGTCCCGTTATTGTGTGGCCGTTTCCGTTGAAAATACCTTGGAATGTTGTACAGTCAGCCTCAAAGTTTGTAAAAGTTTTTGTCTCCTTTGTGCCTATAGGAACTACGCCTATGGGAATCCAGTTGTTGCGAGGCGGCTGGCTGTCCCAGTTATCATAATCTGTCGTGTCGTTAAGCACGATGTCGGAGGTAAGATATATTGACCTGTACTCCATCTTGTTGCCTTCTCTTACGAGCTTTGAAAGTCCGGCAAGCTCCTCTGCGGAACAGATGCAGAGAATTGTTTCTTCCGGATCATACCAGTCGGTGTTCTCGGAGCCGTCCCATACTGCTTTGGATTCCGACGCCTTCCATATTGCATAGAACTTGAAATTCTCGCTTGTGCCCCTTTCTATTGTCACATTTTTCTCGAAAGCGTCTCCGTTGCGTTTTGACCAGCCGACAAACTCGTAGCCATCTCTGACCGGTTCGGCAATAGTGAAGGTTTCGGTGTTCACGTTGTAAGACTCTTTGATTGGTGCATTAAATCTTCCGCCGAAAAGCTTATATTCAATTCTGTATGTTGCAGGAGTCTTGTTCAAATCACACGAAAGGAAAACATCGTTGTTGTCTAAAACAAACGCTGTGCCAAGCTTATCCGCCAACTCCGGCTTAGTGAGGTTTTCCTTCGTATAATTTATTGCTTCAGTATCAATACCGCTTTGATTCAGCCGTCCGATACCGCTGTAAATGTCGTTATATCCCGAATAGTAGCAGTTCGTCATATTAAAGCCGTTGTTGTTGCCGTTGGTACCGATAATTCCGCCCGCAACGCCTCCGACAGATTTTACTATGCCGAAGCTTGCACAGTTAGTGGCAGGATGAGGAATAGACGCAGCGTACAGATATCCTACTATTCCGCCTGCCGCAACATCCGCTTCTACACCTTCATCTTTCACATATTCGCTGAATGCGATTTCGCCCTCCTCCGCATTGGCTGCGATCTTGCCTCTGGTGATACAGTTATAAATACTCGCTTTTTTTATAATTCCGCCGTTGCCGTCATTGAGCAAAGCGTCATCGTAATTAAAATTACTGTCCTCGCTGCCTTCCAGTTTTCCTGCAATGCCGCCGGCATATTTTTTGCTGAAAACCTTGCCGTCAAACTCACATTCATTGATAACCGTATTTTGGGACACTGCGGCAATACCGCCTGCAATCGGCTCCCACACGGTCTGATCCTCTCTTTTTACCGCCTCAACATAGCTGTCCTTGATGATGACACGGAAAATTCCGGCTTGGTAGGCATACGCAAAAAGTCCGGCGAAATTGTCATGAATCGTGTACATGCCCTCAATGGTATGTCCGCCGCCGTCGAAAACTCCTTCGAACGACGTGTAGTCGGTATTGTAGCTTATCAAAGTGCTGTTAACGTCGGATCCCATCGGAACAACGCCTATCGGAATCCAGAGGTTTTTCGGGGGCTGTGTGTCCCAATTTTCAAAGTTGCTTGTATCGTTGAGCACGATATCGGAAGTAAGGGTTATATTCTTTCCCTCCATATGGTCGCCCTCTCTTACAAGCTTAGCCAATCCTGCGAGCTGTTCGGCTGTACTTATTTCGAAGCTGCTTTCATCCGAGTTGTACCACGATGTATCCGAGCTTCCATCCCATATGCCGTTTATACTGCTCGCTGCGGACGCAGGCTCATTAACAGATGTCTGATCGTCAATCGAAGCCGCATAACCGACCAGCGGAACTGCTGTGATAGTCAATGCAAGCACAGATGAAATTATTTTTTTAATAATTTTCACTTTCTTCGTACTCCTTTTTTAATTGTTTTATTTTATCATGTATTCACTTATATTGTCAATATAAGTATACCGAGTAACATAGAAATCATTTTTGATACATAACCGTTAAACACTCTCAAAACATTCATTTGTTCAATCAAATAATGTTGAGACTAAAGCTTTTACAATATAGTATCGACACGAAGACTTCCTCCTTTAAGCTCATGTTTTTATTCCCTGTACTTACAGTATAATATCACAAATACAACGAAAATTTGGAAAAATATCGTGAAACGCACCTCAGCTATCGTGAACGACAAAAATAAGCAGTCACCGATTAAAATAAAAATATGAGCTTTCAGAATTAGTGTTGCCTTAATACTCAACTGCTTAATTATAACTGATGCCGGAACGCATCTCGAAAGTCTAAGCAGTCTGTCTTTTTGCTCAATTCCGGTGATTTGCTGTGTCAAAAATGCTCGGAATAAATTAGTATTCCTCCGCTTTTTTCCTTGAAATCCCCTCCACTCCAACAAAAAACCGTACACTTTTACGTTTTCAGATACGCCCACCACCTGCTATGAATGTTTAATGCACAAAAAATTATCGGAGCAAGTCAAGACCAACTCCGATAATTTTTTACAATATTTACTTAACCCTTTGCATAGTGTGCCGGATACCAGTTCTGGAACCACTTCGTAAAGATTCCCATTACTATCGGCAATATGTTGTTGAGTATTGCAGTATACATTGAATAGTCACTCTTCATGAGGAAGAATGTCCATATTGACGTAAATACATACAAAATACCCCAAAGGAATGTAAGTATCTTGTTTGTACGCATAAACAGCGGATTTTCAAGAGCGCTTTCGCCGTTGTAATTATTCATTGAATAGTACGCCGTAAGCGGTATTTTTGTAAGACATGATAGGCTCCACATCAAACCAAACGACAGATACGAAACCGGTACCATAAGGCTTGCGTTGTTACAGAGCAGGATTATGATTGAAAATGCAATAACCGCCGAGCTGGATATAACATCGTAAACAGTCTTTTTGTTCTTAAAGAAAATCAAAGCGGTAAGCGCACATACAGCTATGGAAGCGATACTTCCTATGTAACCGTCTATAGCAGCACCCACCCAGAATGCAATCCACGGAAGGAGCAGTATGATCATATTAGTTTTCTTTTCTGTGGAAGCTGTATTGGTATTGTTCTTCTTAGGCTTATTCGAGCCGAAGTAATCGTCCCAATGTATCATCAGATTAAAGTCGCCGTCCACCTTGTAGAGCTTTTTCATCATAGCGTCTTTTCCTGTTGTCTTGCCTGATGCGATGTCATTCCATACACTGAACGGAGTCCGGATTCTTGTGGTATATTTCAGGAAATTATCCTTGAGAACCTCGTAGCCATCCTTTTTAAGAACTATCTGATATTTCTTGTCGATATCTGTATAGTCCATTTCAAGAACTATGTCCTTTCCCTTATAGGAAGCCTTGTTGTAAAGGGCAGCCATCTGCTTTGTGAAGGTGTATGACGGATCTGCTTTTTCTCCGGTTTCCTTTTCAATACCCCAGCTTGCGTCAGCCATTTCCTCAAAAGCTTCCTTCGGATAAAGCATGGTATTAAGCTGATCTCTCGTATCGTCGGAAATACCTCCCGATACAAATTCCTCGCCGGCCTGCTTCACATAGCCCAGATATTCATCAGTGCGTTTCGACAACTGAGGAACACGGAACAGCTCGCCCTGTCCGCAGTATATCTTCTCATATCTTCCCTTGCCTAAGAAGTGGTCAAACATAAGATCGACCGAACCGTAATTGCCCTTTGTGGTATAAAAACCGCAGGTAGAAATAACAACATGTTTCTTTCCCGAAATATCGTATCTTGTCGGGTGACTTCCGCTCTCGGCGTCCTTGACCATAAACGGAAGTACAAGCGGAAGCTGTCTGTCGATAAGATTCTTCATCTTTCCCGGTACACTGAAATAATAAAGACCGAACGACCAGATTATGATATCCGCCCACAGATACTTATCTATAAAGCCCGTCAGCTCGTCCTTTATAACACACTTTCCCGGAGTCTTGTTCCAGCATGAAAAGCAGCCCATACACGGTTTGATATCCATAGTGCAGACCTGAAGCTCATCATACTCGACTTCTGTCTTGTCCTTTATGCCCTCAACAAAAGCAGTTGCAAGCTTGTAGCTGTTGCTTCTTTTTCCCTTCGGACTTCCGTTAATCATCAATACTTTCATTTTTTATATCCTCCAATTCATCAATACATCTCTGTGCCCACTCGTTAACCATTCTTACATACATAGCCCCATATTCGAAGGTCATTCTCCAATATATGGCCTTCTGCGGGTTTTTCAGAAGCTTCTGATACATCTCGATACTGTTGGTTGAGCCGCTGATACCGGACACAAAGTCACCGCAGTTTTTTTGAAGCCTCCTGAAGAATTCTATATTTTCTTCAATACTTCTCTCTCCTCTGAAAAAGGTTTTCATTAGGATAGGACTTTTTGATTCAAAGCCCGTATCATCCTCCATAAGCCAGCGATTCAGCTCAGCCCGTCCGCTTTCGGTGATCGAGAAAAGCTTTTTGTCCGGCTTGCCGCTCTGGACAATGCTTTCATCAGCTACCCAACCCCTGTTTTTCAGAGTCTGAAGCTCTCTGTAGATCTGACTGGTCTGAGCCGTCCAGAAAAAATTCAGAGAATTCTTAAAGGTCAGCATAATATCATACCCTGTCATGGAGCCGTAATTCAGCAATCCAAGTATTCCGTGCTTAAGCATTTCTTTCCTCCTAAATTTTATATTCCATTTGTTGAATATATTATACCTCCACAAGTGGAATATGTCAAGACTCTTTTTTTTAAATTTTATTTTTGAGCTAATTATAACAAAAAGCGCCCACCAAACATGGCAGGCACTTGATATTCTTAATAAATACGTCCTAATATTGTAAGTTGTCTTTCTGAAATCATCTCAATTTATTGTAATCCTCATTGGAAACCGGATCGCACCATTCGTTGCTTGTTTCCTCGCCGCCAACCTCAACGGCAAGATGAGAGAACCAGGAATCCGATGCCGCACCGTGCCAATGCTTCACATTCGCAGGAATGTTGATAACCGTTCCGGGAAGCATTTCAACAGGCTCTTTCCCCTCTTCCTGATAATAACCTCGTCCGCCTACGCAGATAAGCATTTGTCCGCGCCGCTTTTTGCGTGGTGAATATGCCAGTTGTTACGGCAGCCGGGCTCAAAGGTCACGTTAAAAATCATAACCTGATCGGTTGATACGGGAGCAATATAGCTCTGTCCCACAAAGTATTTTGCAAAAGCGTCATTCGGCTGTCCTATCGGGAAAAATATCGTATTCTGGTATTTTTCCTTTTCTGTCAGGGCAGGAGATTCTTCGTTCCAGATTTCCTTAGCCATGCGGAATACCGCCCAGCCCTTCGGCCAGCCGACATACATTGTCGCATGGGTAATAATCGCCGCTATTTCTTCCTTTGTAACTCCGTGATTCTTTGCGTTCTGAAGATGATAGCCGAGCGAAGCGTCGGTAATTCCTGACGCCATAAGAGAAACAACCGTGACGATACACTTCGTCTTTAAATCTATCGCATCATCATTCCATACCTCACCGAAAAGAATATCGTCATTTAGGTGCGCGAACATCGGTGAAAACTCACCGAGCTGATCTCTTCCTGCTGTCTGTTTGATTTTTTCCTCCATTTTGTTTTCCTCCTGTAATTTTACCTGTTGTGCTATAAAAGCATTATTAAAGTTTCGCCAAGCCTTTTCAAAGGCTTGCGGGGTGCATGGGCAGCGCCCCTGCTCCCTCACCGCAGAGAGCGAAATTCCCTTTTACTCAAGCCCTCTCCCAGAGCGTTCCCTAAAAAACATGCAGTTTTATACTTATATTCATTTATTTAAGGCAACACCGCACAAAGACCGCCTGACGGCGCATCTTCGGCACAATCTTTGTGCGGTATTGCCTAAATTATTTCCGTATTCCCTGAAAAGCTTTCTTAGCTGGGGATTAGTATAAAGCAAGTTGCATTCAGACCTTCATTAAAGGGCATACATTATTCCCTGCTATTTTAATATCCTATATCATACAGCCATTCATCTACCGTGATTCTTACGCTGTCCGGATTATTCTGTGCATCTGCACCTGTTACGGCAAGTCCGTCTAAGACATTGCTTGCAGGGCAGGCTGCTGATAATTTACTGTCAAAGCCCGAAATTCCCGAACCTGCGTGTGTTGAAAACGGAACAAGCGTTTTACCGGATAAATCTTCGTTTTCAAAGAAGGTATACATAATCATAGGCCAATCGCCCCACCAAACTGGTGCACCCATAAAAACAGTATCATACTGTGATAAATCGGGAACTCCTCCCGAATATTCGGGTCTTGCGTTATCGCTCTGTTCCTGCTTTGCAACATCGGTCAAAGCGTCATATGTCATTGGGTAGTGGTCATCTACAGGAAGAATTTCAAACATATCCGCTTCGGTTTTGTCTGCAATCATCTCGGCTACAATAGCGGTATTTCCTTTGTCAATCTCACCTACGCCGTATTGCTCGCCTGTCCTTGAAAAGTAAACAACAAGAACACTGCTTTTACTTTCGTTTTCGCTTGACGATTCCGAATTGTATTTATTCTTCGGTAAACCATCTGTATCCGATCTTTCCGATTCTGTCACAGATTCAGTTTGTTCACTCGCAGTTTCCGTTCTATCCGAAGTTGAACAGCCTGAAATCACAAACACAAATACAAGCGTTAATACAAGTAAAAACCATTTTTTCACTCACAGCACCTCCGACTATTCTTTCGGCTGAAGAGGTCCGTAAAAATAGCTTGCCGTTGCACCCCCGTCTATAAGAAATGTCGAGCCTGTTATAAATGCTCCTCTTTCACTCATAAGCAACTCGGCAACATTCGCAACCTCGTCGGCTGTTCCGGGTCTTCCTGCCGGGCACTTTGCGAACATATTCTTATAGAAGTCACCTCTCGGTCCGTTAAATTCGTCAATCGCAAGAGGAGTGACAATAATTCCGGGTGCTATATCATTGAGCCTTGCACCACGCTCGCCCCACTTTACGGATTCAGCCATAACACGCTTTTCATTGCAGCGCTTGGCCATTTGATAAGCATGTAGTGTATTCTCGATGTTTTCAGGTCTTAGAATATCAAGCGAAAGCAATTCCTCCGTTGGAGTTGTCGCAAGCTGTCTGTCCTGTTCCGCTGTGAGCTGCGGCATACGCCAACCCGATTGACTTGAGATCGTAACTCCGACTCCGCCGTTTGCGATAACCTTTCCAACTTCCTCAAGAAGAACAGCCGTTCCGTAAAGGTCAACTTTTAAAATTGCTTCGACAGGTGCCTGTGACGGTGAAACTCCTGCGCCATTCACCAAATATTTGATTTCGCCGTACTCCTTCGCCTTAGCTATCAATGCGAGAATCGACTCTCTTGATGATAAATCCATTTCAACAGGCTCAACGTCGAAGCCGGCTTCGTTCATAATCTTAGCGATAGCGTTGGCATTCTCTATTTTCTTATCGCCGAGAATAATCTTCTTGCCAAAACCCACACGTCTTGCAATAGCCATACTGATTTGTCCTGCACCTGTTACAATCATTACATCTTTCATTTTATAACTCACTCCTGTT
>CAMHNT010000094.1 GCA_946186535.1 uncultured Clostridia bacterium | reverse complement strand
AAGATATTAAAAAATTGTATTTTTTCTGTACAAACAAGGAAATATGTGATAAAATATCAGTTGTTTGCATTTGCAACAAAATCACATAATCATAGCTTTTGACCGGTTATTTCAGATAACATAAACTCCGGATCAGAATGATTTAAAATATCAAATTCATATCGTATTTCCAAGACGTAGATTTCTACAGTAAAAAAGCCAAATTAATGCAATTTCCTACAATTTATTTATACTAATAATATCATAAAATTCGTAAATTGTAAATAAGTATTCCAAAAAATTTAAGAAAAATTTCGAACAAATCAGGGGATTTCTGTCTGATTTTCAAAAAAGAAAATACATCACAACAAGAAAAAAATAACCATTAATATTCACATATCTATAGTTGGTTAGATTATTTTAATTACAGAATATTAAGGATGTGGTAATATACAATGATAATAATGGCAGTTGATTTAGGAAAGGCACGAACAGGAATTGCGGTTTGTGACAAAACAATGTTTCCTCTGTGTGTAATTGAAGAATGGAACAAAGAAAAGCTTGCGGAAAAAATCGCAGCCCTATCATCCGAGCATAAAGCTGAACTTATTGTTATAGGACTTCCTAAAAATATGGACGGCTCGGAAGGTGAAAGCGCTCAGAATGCAAGGGCATTTGCAGAGATGCTTTCGGGTTATGTGAGTATTCCCATAAAAATGCAGGACGAAAGATGTACAACGGTTATCGCTCACAGGTATCTCAGCGACAACAACGTCCGAGGAAAGAAAAGAAAACAGACAGTCGACGCTGTTGCTGCAACCGTTATTCTTCAAACGTACCTTGATTCCATAAAATAATTTTGAAAAAACGAGGAGGTTACAAAAATTGAGTAATAATAAGAACAAACAAAAATCTGTCAGGGCAAAATCCGAAGCGCAGACTCTTCAAAGAAGCGGACTGTCGATGCATGAAAAATTTTCAAATCTGTTTTTAATCAGCATGTTCACACTTTTCCCTGTTTTTATGACAGATATGCTTTTCAACATAAGAAAAGACAGGCTTCATTATTTCATTGCAAGCACCCTGGTATATCTTTTTTTCATTATTGCAACATATATATGCGTAATCGATAAGGAAATGTGGCCCAAAAAACTCTTCCGTCTTTCCGTAACCGATTTCGGAATGCTTGGATTTCTTCTTATATGCGCAATTTCGACGCTTCTTTCAAAGTACGGAATGGAAGCCGTTACAGGCTCCAAGGGACGTGACTGCGGTCTTATTCTCATGTCGGTTTATGTTTTATGTTATTTCCTTTTGTCAAGATATCTTAAACAAAAGGAGCTTCCCTACTATTTGTTTATAATAACCGCCTGCGTTGTATGTATTATTGCAATTCTTCACGAATTCTATGCGGACCCGTTCAAGATTCTCGAACGCATAAAAGCCGAACAGCAGGCAACTTTTATCACTACGATCGGTAATAAAAACCTTTTCTCCTGCTTCGTCTGCGTAGCTCTTCCTGTTGCAGCATCGATGCTGGTTATGTCAAAAAAGGCTGTTTCATCAGTTCTTTACAGCGTTGCTGTGGGAATCTGTTTTATGGGACTTATCGTTGCGGACAGTGACAGCGGCTACTTCGGACTCGCTGCATTCATGGCAGCCCTGTTTGTATATGCATGCGGAAACGCAGACAGAATGTTCAGATACTTTCTCTGTGTATTTTCAATGCTGCTTTCATGTAAGGTGCTCCGACTTATTTCGGCGATCTTCGGAGATGAAATGAAGTCTCTTGACAAAATCCCTATGCTTCTTATTTTCAACAACAAAATTTATATTTTAATAGCAGCAGCTGCTGTTGGTACAGTTGTTTTTTATATTCTCAAAAGAAAATATGAGTATAAGCACACTCCCAAATGGGTTCAGACCGCTGCGGGAATATTCGTCGGATTATGCGCGGCGGCGATCCTATTCGTTTTCATTTACTTCAGTTTCATAGACAAAACGACCGACCTCGGTTCACTGACAAAGTACATGAGACTTAACGACCAGTGGGGTACCCACCGAGGATATGCGTGGATAAGAGGTATGATCCTTTTCAAGGACGGCGGAATTAAAAATATTCTTGTCGGTACCGGTCCAGATACATTCGGTCAGGTGATGAAATCCGTTTATCGCCAGGACATGCTCAAGCGCCATGGAAGCGTTTTCGATACTGCTCACAACGAATATTTGCAGTATCTTGTAACTATCGGCTCACTGGGACTTCTGGCATATATGGTTACTCTGGTATCGCTTATTGTAAGATGCATAAAAAGAGGTGAAAACAATCTTCCTCTTCTCATCGTTATTACGGTTGTTGTTTCTTACTGCTCTCAGGCGATCTTTAACCTTGCAACACCTATAGTTACACCTTATCTTTTTGTATTTCTGGGTATCGGTGAAGCTTACATCAGACGAATGGATTTCGTTAACGAAGCGGTCAATGCAGAAAATTCTGACGAAAAAAAATAAATTGCCGGGGAGGTATCCGAAATTCAATTGTTTCGGATACCTTTTTTCTTTAAAAAATAAATATTTTTATTTTATATTATTACAAATCATCATAACTATCCGGAGGTGGATTAAATGAAAAAGCTGCTTGTATATTTAAAGGGATACAGGACCGAAAGCATTCTCGCTCCGCTTTTCAAAATGACGGAAGCGCTGCTTGAGCTTTTCGTTCCGCTTGTTGTTGCGGCTATAATAGATAAAGGAATCGGAAACGGAGATACATCATATATAATAAAAATGTGTCTTCTGATGGGAGGTCTCGCTTTACTCGGACTTACATCCTCTGTGACGGCACAGTATTTCTCCGCAAAGGCGGCTATAGGATTTGCGGAGAAGCTGCGTCATGTTCTATTTCGCCACATTCAGAGTCTCTCATACAGTGAGCTTGACGAAACCGGAACTTCCACCCTAATCACGAGACTGACGAGTGATATGAATCAGGTTCAGAACGGAGTTAATCTTACGCTCAGACTCTTTCTGCGTTCGCCTTTCATAGTATTCGGCGCAATGATAATGGCATTCACAATTGATACCAAAGCGGCGATGATATTCGTCGGAGCTATCGTATTGCTTTCGGCAGTCGTATTCGGAATAATGATGGGCTGTATTCCGCTTTATAACAAAATACAGAAAAAGCTTGATGATGTTCTCGGGATCACAAGGGAAAATCTTTCGGGAGTAAGAGTCATCAGAGCTTTCTGCAAAGAGAACGAAGAGATTGAGGAATTCGAAAACACAAACAACGCCCTAACAAAATTGCAGAAATTCACCGGCAAAATTTCTGCGCTCATGAATCCGCTGACATTTATCATCGTAAATTTTGCGATTATAATTCTGATTTATACAGGTGCAATAGAGGTTTACAAAGGAATTCTGACTCAAGGCGCAGTTGTGGCGCTCTACAACTATATGTCGCAAATACTCGTCGAACTCATAAAGCTCGCCAATCTTATAATAAGCCTCACAAAAGCCGTAGCCTGCGGAAACAGAATCGAGGCTGTTCTTGAGCTTGAACCGAGCATGAGATTCCCTGAAGAGAAAATAAATTCGAATAACACAGAATACATAATTGAAATAAAAAATGCCGATTTAAGATATAAAAATGCTTCGGACTTTTCACTCTCAGATATAAATATCAGGGTAAAGCCCGGAGAAACCGTTGGAATCATAGGCGGAACAGGCTCAGGAAAAACCTCACTTGTGAATATTATTTCAAGATTTTATGATGTTGAGAACGGTGAAGTTCTTTTCAACGGAAAGAATATAAAGGAGTATCCTTCCGATCAGCTCCGAAGCTGCTTCGGAATTGTTCCTCAGAAAGCCGTACTGTTTAAGGGAACGATCAGGGATAACATCAAATGGGGCAAGAAAGACGCTACCGATGAGGAAATTAACAGAGCTCTTGAACTCTCTCAGTCGAAAGAATTTGTTGAGAAAAAAGAAAACGGGCTCGACTATGAAATCGAACAGGGCGGTAAGAACCTTTCGGGAGGTCAAAGACAGCGCCTGACGATTGCGAGAGCTCTTGTCGGAAATCCGAAGGTTCTTATTCTTGACGACAGCTCCTCCGCACTTGATTTTGCAACAGACGCAAAGCTGAGAAAAGCCGTAAGGGAGATGACCCCTTCCCCTACTGTATTCATCGTTTCCCAGCGTGCATCGTCAATTCTCTATGCGGACAAGATTATTGTTCTCGACGACGGAAGGGCTGTCGGTCTGGGAACTCATGACGAGCTTCTCGAAAGCTGTGAGATTTACAGGGAAATCTATGATTCACAATTCAGCAGGGAGGGCAAAAAATAATGAACAACAATAAAAAGGTTAATCAGAAATATGCCCTTAAAAAGGTACTCGCATATATCGGAAAATATAAAGTATGGATTTTTCTTTCAATACTTTTTGCAGCGGTTACTGTTGCGCTTTCGCTCTATCTCCCTATTTTGATCGGAAGGGCAATCGATCTGATTGTCGGAAAAAACAACGTCGATTTTGACAATATATTAAAAATACTGACTGAGTCTGCGGTAATCATTGGAGTTAACGCAATACTTCAGTGGTTTATGAATACTATCAACAACAGAGTCACATTTCAGGTTGTCCGTGACGTAAGAAACGAGGCTTTCACAAAGCTTCAGAATCTCCCTCTCTCCTATATCGATTCGCACCGTCACGGTGAAATCGTAAGCAAGCTTATCGCAGATGTCGATCAGTTTGCAGACGGTCTTCTGATGGGATTCACTCAGTTTTTCACCGGAGTTGTAACGATCTTAGGAACACTTGCATTTATGCTTTCAATCAACTTCAAGATCACAATTCTTGTAGTCGTACTGACTCCTATATCACTTTTTGTCGCAAGATTCATTTCAAAAAGAACGTATAATTATTTTAAAAAGCAATCGGAAATACGCGGCGAGCAAACCGCACTGGTTGATGAAATGATAGGAAATCAAAAAATTGTCCGTGCTTTTTCTTACGAAAAAGAGTCCTTGAATCAATTCGATGAAATTAACAAAAGACTTTCGGAAGCTTCCATTAAAGCTGTCTTTTTCTCATCACTCACCAATCCCGTTACCAGATTCATCAACAGTCTCATCTACGCTGCCGTAGGGCTTACAGGAGCTATTGCGGTAATAAACGGCACCGTTACCGTAGGCGGACTTTCATGCTTTTTAAGCTATGCAAACCAGTATACAAAGCCGTTCAACGAAATTTCGGGAGTAATCACCGAGCTTCAGAACGCACTTGCGTGTGCGGCAAGAGTTTTTGAACTTATTGAAGAAGAACCCCAGATTCCTGATGGGGATGATTCAAAAGTTATCACGAATGCAAAAGGAAAGGTCGCTCTTGAAAACGTGAGCTTTTCCTACACTCCTGGTCAAAAGCTCATTGAAAACTTTAATCTAAATATCAGACCGGGTCAGAGAATTGCAATCGTAGGCCCTACAGGCTGCGGAAAGACTACGCTCATTAACCTGCTTATGAGGTTTTACGATGTTAACGAGGGAAAAATTCTCGTTGAAAATGAAGATATCCGTAACGTAACGAGAGAAAGTCTCAGATCATGTTACGGAATGGTTTTGCAGGAAACATGGCTTAAAAACGGAACCGTCAGAGAAAATATTGTCATGGGAAAGCCTGACGCCACAGACGAAGAGGTTATCGAAGCCGCAAAGGCTACGCACGCTCACAGCTTCATAAAAAGGCTTCCGAACGGATATGACACGATAATCAGTGACAGCAACTCCGGACTTTCTCAGGGTCAGAAGCAGCTGTTATGCATAACAAGAGTTATGCTCAGCATTCCACCTATGCTCATTCTCGATGAAGCAACATCTTCCATAGACACACGAACCGAAACAAGAATACAGCGTTCTTTCGCTAAAATGATGGAAGGCAGAACAAGCTTTATCGTTGCGCACAGACTTTCAACTATCCGTGAAGCCGATGTGATACTGGTTATGAAGGACGGAAATGTCATTGAACAGGGAAGTCATGACGAGCTTCTTAGTCTTGGCGGATTTTATGCGAAGCTTTATAACAGTCAGTTTGCAGTGTGATTTTCCGATTATAACTATTAAGCAGTAATTATTTTTTAAGGCTTCGTGCTTAAAAGCACACTACACAGCAATAGGAACACCTTCGGTGTTCTGTGTTGCCGGCTGCCTTTGAAAACCGCCAGTCCCCCCAAGGGCGCTCCATTCGGGCACCTTTTGAAAAAAACGGGTAAAACTTTAACGATCCTCTTTCAAATTTTTTGTGCAATTATCAAGCCTTCTCATTTATAGTCACTTGTTTTATTTCCTGCTATGTGGTATAATATAGGAAAAAATTCAGAAAAATTTCATATAGAATAGAGGAAAAAATTTGCTTGAACTAAAAAATATCAGTTATCGGATCGAGGATAAAGTAATTCTCGACAATGTCAACTTAAACATAGAGGATCATTTCGTCGCTATAACAGGACCTAACGGCAGCGGAAAGTCTACACTCGCAAAGGTTATCGCCGGAATAATCACACCTACAAGCGGCAGAATTATTCTTGACGGTGAAGATATCACGGCTCTTTCAATCACCGAAAGAGCCAACAAGGGGATCAGTTATGCTTTTCAGCAGCCTGTACGCTTCAAAGGGCTCACAGTGAAGGACCTCATGGTTCTTGCAGCGGGCAAAGGTACAAATACATCCGAAATCCGTGATATGCTCACCGAGGTGGGACTTGATCCTAAGGAATATTTAAACAGAAGCCTTGACGGAAGTCTTTCCGGAGGCGAGCTTAAAAGAATAGAAATTGCTATGATTTTCGCACGCTCATCGAAGCTTAGCGTTTTCGACGAGCCTGAGGCAGGAATCGACCTCTGGAGCTTTCAGAAGCTTATCCGTGTTTTTGAACAGATGGTTCAGAGAACGAAAGGAAACGTTGTAATCATAAGCCATCAGGAGCGTATTCTGAATATTGCCGACAAGATCATCTATCTTAAGGACGGCAAAATTGAAAAATACGATACAAGAGACAAAATTCTCCCTCAGCTTCTGAACAGCGTTTCAGAAGATAATCGCAACGGAGGTGTGTAAAATGGACGCAATACAAAAGAAAATTCTTCACGAGGTTGCGGAGCTTGACGCACTGCCTGTCGGCGCATACAATATCAGAGCCAACGGAAAGGCTGCCGCAAGGAACTCTACGGCTAATATCGAGATTATTCCAAAAACCGACAAGTCGGGCATTGACATAAGAATAAAAGAAAACACAAAATTTGAAAGCGTTCACATTCCGGTTATTATTTCGGAAAGCGGACTCAAGGAACTCGTCTACAATGACTTTTTCATCGGAGACAACAGCGATGTTGTTATTATAGCAGGCTGCGGAATTCACAACTGCGGCGGTGAGGACAGCGCACATGACGGCGTACACACATTTTATGTAGGAAAAAATGCCAAAGTCAAGTACATAGAAAAGCATTACGGAGAAGGTGAAGGCAGAGGAAAAAGGCTGATGAATCCCACCACCGTCGTTCATCTTGCCGAAGGCGCACAGATGAAAATGGAAACAGCTCAGATTTCGGGTATTGACGATACGCTCCGGAACACTAAAGCAGTTCTCTCCGATGATTCAAAGCTCGAAATAAATGAAAGCGTTATGACGACAGGCGACCAGAATGCCGTTTCGGAATTTACGGCAGATCTCGACGGTCAAAACTGCAGCTGCAATATTGTTAGCAGAACCGTTGCCCGTGACAGCAGCACACAGCATTTTACAAGCCGTCTCAACGGCAACAACGTGTGTTCGGGGCATACCGAATGTGATTCCATTATTATGGACAAGGCAAGCGTTCTTGCTACTCCCGAGCTGCTTGCAAGCAGCACCGAAGCAAGTCTGATTCATGAGGCTGCTATCGGAAAAATCGCAGGTGAACAAATAATAAAGCTTATGACGCTCGGGTTGACCGAAGCTGAGGCCGAGGAACAGATTATTTCGGGATTTTTAAGATAACTCAAAACACCAAATTTGCTTTGAATGAAACAAATTTGGTGTTTATTGTTTTGATAAAAATATCAGTACATATATGTAGTGTAGTTGTTTAGCCTTTGGTCAGCTTCTGACCTCCCCTACATTTTCAGAAATCCTATTTTTATTCGGATACTTAATTATCCGAAATTTTTTTCATTAAATCCTCTGTTTTTCTTTTTATCTCTTCAACTGTTTCATCTATTCTTTTTTTTGCAGTTTCTCTGTTAAGATATCCGAAATCGAAAG
>CAMHNT010000093.1 GCA_946186535.1 uncultured Clostridia bacterium | reverse complement strand
TTTACCTTGAAGTCTATTCTTTTTTTAGTGTTGCACTTACTATTATAATCTGCCATGGCTTTGGAACAGGGGGGAAAAAAAACTTGAAGAATTGGTTTGTTTGTGGTATATTATATAATGTGGGATTATGGAATATTATAACTTGAAATAAGATCGATTTTTCCGGTTTTCGGAAAATCTCAATACAACCTACGGGAGTGTGGATTTTGGCTAACAATATTACATATAAAGATTTTAATGACGAGAAGAATTATACCGCCATGGCGTCTGAGGTTATGGCGATCCGTGCGAGGGGAGATGTTCCGCTTGCGTGCATCAGAACCTACGGCTGTCAGCAGAACGTTGCGGACAGTGAAAAGATAAAGGGCATGCTTTCGGATATGGGTTTTGATTTTACCGAAAAAGCCGAAGACGCCGATTTTATACTTTTCAATACATGCGCCGTCAGAGAACACGCAGAGGACAGGGTCTTCGGAAACGTAGGAGCGCTTAAGAATATAAAAAGAAAGCATCCGTCCGTTCTTATCGGACTTTGCGGATGCATGATGGAGCAGCAGCACGTTACGGACAGACTCTACAAAAGCTTTCCTTTCGTGGGTCTTGTTTTCGGAACGCATTCGCTTCACAGATTTCCCGAGCTTTTCTACAATGCGGTAACGGTAGGAAAGAGAGTCTATGAAACAGGAGTGGACGACAAGACGGTCTATGAGGGAATTCCGACAAGACGTGACGGAACTTTTAAGGGCTGGCTGCCGATTATGTACGGCTGCAACAATTTCTGTACGTACTGTATTGTTCCTTACACAAGAGGAAGAGAAAGAAGCCGTAAGTTTGAGGACGTTGTAAACGAAGCGAGAGACATGATCAGGGCAGGATACAAGGATATTACACTCCTTGGACAGAACGTCAACTCATACGGAAAGAACTTCGAAGAAAAGGTGACGTTTGCTCAGCTTCTTGAGGAAATAGACAAAATCGAGGGCGACTATTGGATAAGGTTCATGACCTCGCACCCGAAGGATTGTTCAAAGGAGCTTATTGACGTTATCGCAAACAGCAAGCATATTTCCTCGCATCTTCATCTGCCGTTCCAGTCCGGCAACGACAGGGTTCTGAAGGCGATGAACAGAAGCTATAACAGAGAAAAGTATCTTGATATCGTGAACTACGCAAAGGAGAAAATACCCGATCTGAGCCTTACGTCGGATATTATCGTAGGCTTTCCGGGAGAGACATACGACGAGTTTCTCGATACTCTTTCGCTCGTGAAGGAGGTTGGATTTTCGTCTCTCTTCACGTTCATTTACTCACCCAGAGAGGGTACGCCTGCGGCAAAAATGGACGACCCCTACTCTCATGAAGAGAAAACAAAGTGGTTCGCCGAGCTTCTGAAAACGCAGGAGGAAATATCCGCAAAGCACTGTGCGGCGATGGTTGATAAGGTATACAAGGTTCTTGTTGACGGAAAATCCGACAAGGACGGTATCCTTACTGCGAGAACAAGCGGCAATATTATCGTTGAATTCCCGGGTGACGAGAGTCTTGTCGGACAGTTTGCAAACGTGAAAATCACAAAGGCAAGGCATTGGATACTTAACGGAGAATTGGTTTGATTTTTGATTAATCGACCGAATTTTAAATACAGAAAGGTTTTATCACAATGGATATCATAGAGCTTGCAAGACAGATCGGAAAGGAGATCCAGCAGGACGAGACATACATAAAAATGCGTACTGCCGAGCAGGTAAGCGAAGCCGATGAAGAGCTTCAGGAGCTTATTTCCGATTTCAATATAAAAAGAATGGCTATCAACAGCGAGGCTTCAAAGGTCGACAGAGACGACGAGAAGCTTCAGACTCTCAACAAGGAAATGAGACATCTCTATTCTCAGGTCATGCAGAATGAGAATATGGCGAACTACAACAAGGCTAAGCTGGAGTTTGACTCAAAGCTTCAGAGAGTTCTTGCGATAATTCAGAACTCAGCTGACGGCGACGATCCGGAAACCACTGATTTTATTGGAGGTATGGGCTGTTCGGGGAGCTGTGCGAGCTGCGGAGGCTGTCACTGATAAATTCACAGAAAAATAAGGAGGTGGAAATATGGCGGAGTTATCCCCGATGATGAAACAATATTTCAGTATTAAAGAGCAGAACAAGGACAGTATTCTTTTTTTCAGGTTAGGCGATTTTTACGAGATGTTTTTTGATGATGCAATACTTGCGTCAAAAGAGCTGGAGCTTACTCTGACGGGAAGAGACTGCGGTCAGGAGGAACGTGCGCCGATGTGCGGAGTGCCGTTCCACAGCTGTGAATCTTATATCGCAAAGCTTGTGGCGAAGGGCTACAAGGTAGCAATATGTGAGCAGACCGAAGACCCCGCAACGGCAAAGGGACTCGTAAAGCGGGACATAATCCGTGTTATAACTCCCGGTACCGTTATGGAGGACACAATGCTCGACGAGTCTAAAAACAACTTCATAGCGTCTGTTTTTACCGTAGGAGAAAAGCACTCGGCTTCGTTCTGCGATATTTCCACCGGCGAGCTTTACGGCTGTGATATCGAGTACAGCAAGGACGGTACACAGCTCAAAAGCGAGCTTTCACGATACAACCCGAGAGAAATTCTCGTCGGCGGAGAGGTCGACAAGATCAGTTCTGTCGTGCCGTTTATAAAGGATAAGCTGAGTGCGGCGGTCGAAATGTTCGGTGACGAGTATTTCGATTTTAAAGAGGCTTCGAAAACGGTTCTCGCTCATTTCAAGAAGAATGATCTCGAATCGCTTTCGCTTGACGGATGTGAAGGAATTGTCTGCTCTGTGGGAGGTCTTCTGCGGTATCTTACTGAAACCCAGAAGACCGGACTGGAGCGCATCAATCATCTTGAGCTGTATGGTGAAAATCGCTTTATGCGTCTTGACTACAATACAAAACGAAACCTTGAGCTTAACGAAACAATGCGTTCGAAGGACAAGAAGGGTTCACTTCTTTGGGTTCTTGACAGCACGAAAACCGCAATGGGAAAGCGGCTCATCCGCAGATGGATAGAACGTCCCATTCTCAGCTGTGCAGCTATTATACGCAGACAGAATGCGGTCGAGGAGCTTGTGGGAGACGCAATTTTGAGGGGAGAAACCGTGGAGGCTCTTTCGGGAATTTTCGATATCGAGCGTCTTATGACGAAGATAGTCTACGGTTCTGCGAATGCGAGAGATCTGAGGTCGCTGGAGTCGGCGCTCGGAAAGCTTCCGTCTATCAAGAGTAATCTTGAAACTGCAAAATCAACCGAGCTTAAAGAAATATATAATGATATTGACGAGCTCGATGATGTCAGGGAGCTTATAGACAGAGCGATAGTCGAGGATCCGCCGTTTTCTGTGCGTGAGGGCGGCCTCATACGGGAAGGGTTCAGCAGTGAGATAGACTACCTGAAGGGCGATATGTCGGATTCGACCGGTGTCCTCGCAAGACTTGAAGCCGAACAGAGGGAAAGGACCGGTATCCCGAAGCTTAAGATAGGCTACAACAGGGTTTTCGGATATTACATAGAGGTTTCGAATTCATATAAGAATCTTGTTCCGGAAAATTATATCAGAAAGCAGACACTTGCAAACTGCGAGAGATACATAACTCCCGAGCTTAAGGAGCTGGAGGGCAAGATACTCGGCGCAAAGGACAGGGCAACGGCTCTTGAATATCAGCTTTTCACACAGGTCCGTGACCGGATAGCGGGAAATCTGGAGAGAATCCAGACCACGGCAAGAGCGGTCGCAAGGCTTGACGTTCTGACTTCGTTTGCCGTTGTGGCGGTTGATATGCGCTACTGCCGTCCTGATGTGAATCTTAACGGTGAAATTATTATAAAGGACGGACGTCATCCGGTTGTGGAAAAATTGCTCAACGATACTCCTTTTGTGCCCAACGACGTAACTCTCGACGGAAAATCAAACAGAGTCGCAATTATTACCGGTCCGAATATGGCCGGTAAATCAACGTATATGCGCCAGACGGCACTCATAGTTCTTATGGCTCAGATAGGCTCGTTCGTTCCTGCAAGCAGCGCAAAGATTTCGATTACCGACGCGATTTTTACGAGAGTCGGCGCAAGCGACGACCTCGCAAGCGGTCAGTCAACGTTTATGGTTGAAATGAACGAGGTTGCAGAGATCATCAAAAATGCAACGTCTCAGAGCCTGCTTATACTCGATGAAATCGGAAGAGGTACTTCAACCTTTGACGGAATGAGTATTGCGCGTGCGGTGCTTGAATATGTTGCAGATAAAAAGAAGCTCGGCGCAAGAGCGCTTTTTGCTACGCATTATCATGAACTGACGGTTATGGAAGAGCTTCTCGACGGCGTCCGCAATTATAATATTGCTGTAAAAAAGAGGGGCGACGACATAACGTTCCTGAGAAGGATCGTTCCGGGCGGCGCAGACGACAGCTACGGCATTGAAGTGGCGAAGCTCGCAGGACTCCCGGAGTCTGTGATCGTTCGCGCAAAGGCTATTCTGAAAGAGCTTGAGAGCGGAAAGAAAACCGAGCCGCCGCGAAGGAAGAAAAAGGAAGTTATTGCCGATCCCGAGCCACAGCTTTCGCTGATTTCTTCTTCCGATTCAAGGATAGAAGAGTTTGTGAGAAATATTGATGTCAATACACTGACGCCTATCGAAGCGCTGAATAAGCTTTATGAGCTGAAGAATATGTGTAACGGGTAAAGTATATATATATAACTTTTGTCGGGCATGAAAGTTGTACCAATAATAAAGTACGGAATCGGTGTAAATAAAAAAGTATGAAAAGTCCAAAAAGCAGAATAGGGAAAAAACCTGACCGGTAAAAGACCCTATTCTCGGGCGGTGATTAATGTCAAGAGTATATTCGGAATCGGGGTGAAAAAATGGGAAGGATTAATGTTTTGGATAAGCATGTTGCGGAGCTTATCGCAGCAGGCGAGGTGGTCGAAAGACCGTCATCGGTAATAAAAGAGCTTGTCGAAAATTCTATAGATTCGGGTGCGACAGCCGTAACCGTTGAGATTCAGAACGGCGGTATCACCATGATGCGTGTCACCGACAACGGCAGCGGTATTCTGAGAGACGACGTCAGAAACGCTTTTCTCCGCCATGCAACAAGCAAGGTTAAGGAGTCTAATGACCTTGATTCTATCGGGACTCTCGGCTTCAGAGGCGAGGCGCTCGCTTCGATTGCTGCCGTCGCAAAGGTTGATCTGCTGACGAAGGCGGACGAGGACGAGGTCGGAACGCACTATGTCATTGAGGGCTGCGACGAGGTTCTGATGGAGGACGCAGGATGCCCGAAGGGAACCACGTTTGTTATAAGGGATCTTTTTTATAATGTTCCTGCCAGAATGAAATTTCTGAAAAAGAATGTTTCGGAGGCGAATGCGGTTGCTTCGGTTATAGATAAAATCGCACTGTCGCACAGCGAGGTTGCATTTACTTTTATAAGGGACAACAAGCAGACGCTTGTCACCTCGGGCGACGGTAATCTTAAAAATTGTATTTATTCCGTTTTCGGAAGGGATTTTATAAAGGGAATAGTTCCCGTTGATTATGAGCTCAATGGCGTGACAGTCAAGGGTTATGTCACGAAACCGCAGGCTGCAAGAGCTTCACGGGCGATGCAGAATTTCTTCATCAACGGAAGATTCGTAAAAAGCCGCACGGCTATGGCGGCTCTCGAGGAAGCCTGCAAGGGTATGGTAATGGTCGGAAAGTTTCCCGGCTGTGTTCTTCATATCGGACTGTCGTTCAATGCCGTTGACGTGAATGTTCACCCTGCTAAAATAGAGGTGCGGTTTGTGAACGAAAAACCGATTTTTGAAGCCGTTTACTACGGTGTGCGGTCTGCGCTGATTGACGGCGATACGGTCAAGAATTTCAGGCTTGATCCGCAGAATCCGGCGCAAAATCTTGTTGATAAGTCCGTTGTTCAAAAGCCTTTTACCATGTCGCAGTACACGGTTGAAAAAATAAAGAATGAACCTGTTGTCAGACCTTCATATAAAGCACAGATCAACGCAACGGCGATAAAAAATTATACTTCCGTTTTGGAAAACACATCGGCGGAATCGTTTTCGGCTGAGTCTGCCGACGATACAGGAAAGAGTGAAGCCGAGCAGAGAAGCAAGGCGGAGCAAAGCTTTGTAGATCACTACGGAGTAACTCCCGTTGAAGAAAAACGTGATTCGGTTCTCAGCGATTCCGTAGTAGACGTAAGCTTTTCTCATAGCGTAAAAAGTCCGGTGAGAAGGGGCTATGTCAACATTGACATAACCGTTGAAGATGAAGACAATGAGGAAGAGACGGAGAATGGTGCAGCAGTATTCCGCACCGAATATAAAGAAGAAAAGCCGGGGGATATCTATAATATTGATAATATTATAGATAATGAAACCGTGACTGAACAGGGTTTGAATGAGTATAACGGAGACGAAAGCTCCGGCGTCAAATCCGGAGATCCGGAAAATGACTCTATAAGCGGAGAGAATATCGAAGAAGATCCGGACAGCTTTTTATCCGATGACAGAGGAGAAAATAAAAAGTCCGACACGATACCCACAATTATTCCGACGGATGATGTTAAAATAAGGTATATAGGAGAGGCTTTTAAAACATATATAATTGTTGAAAGAAATAATGAGCTTGTTATGGTTGACAAGCACGCATTGCATGAAAGAATAATATACGAAAAGCTTAAGCGTGAGCAGGGGAAAAAGTTTGCGCAGTATCTTCTTGAACCGGTTGCCGTAACGCTTTCGAAACAGCAGTACAGCGGTATTCTTGAGAAGCGTGAGCTTATGCTTGAGTCAGGGTTTGAGATAGACGACTTCGGCGGAAGCACGGTTCTTGTACGATCCGCTCCGTCGTTCATCGATGCGTTTGACATAGCCGCAACCGTTGAGGAAATGGCGGATCATATTCTGGAAAACAAAAAGGATATTTCAAGCGAATATACCGACTGGCTTTATCACAATATCGCCTGCAGAAGCGCGATAAAGGGAGGAGACCTCAGTTCACCCGAGGAGCTTTTCAGGCTGTACGAAACTATGGAAAAGGATCCGAACTACCGGTACTGCCCGCACGGCAGACCGACGTCGATCGTTATCACAAAATATCAGATCGAGAAGCAGTTTGGCAGAGTGTAGAATATTATGGATAATGAAAACAAAATACCGCTTATTTCGGTTGTCGGTCCTACCGCTTCGGGAAAGACGCATCTCGGGGTAAAGCTTGCGAAGTTTTTTGACGGAGAAGTAGTTTCCGCAGATTCCATGCAGATATACGAGAACATGGATATCGCAACGGCAAAGCCGACGGCCGAGGAAACAGAGGGAGTGCCGCATCATCTGATAGGCTTTCTGCCGCCAAGCGAAAGCTTCAGCGTGGCACGGTATGTGGAGCTTGCGAAGGAAAAAATTTCAGACATAAGTTCAAGGGGAAAAATGCCTATTCTGGTTGGAGGTACAGGGCTATATGTTAACTCTCTTAGTAATAACGTTAATTTTGCGGAAAATGATGCAGATGAAGAACTCCGAAGAGAACTCAGAGAAAGAGCAGAACGATACGGTGCTGAATCGCTTGTTGAATACCTTAATGAGTTTGATCCCGAATCGGCGATGAGAATCGAGCCGAACAATATAAAAAGAGTTATTCGTGCGATAGAAATTTACAAAACTACAGGCATTACCATGACCGAGCACAACAGACGGTCGAAGCTTGCGGGGTCGCCGTATAATACGGTCAAAATAGGATTGAAGGCAGAAAACAGACAGTTCCTTTATGACAGAATAAACAGGCGAGTCGACATAATGTTTGAGCAGGGGCTCATCGAAGAGGCAAGAGAGATTCTGGCGGGAGACTGCGGAATGACCGCAAAAAAGGCGATAGGCTACAAGGAGCTTATTCCTTATTTTGAGGGAGAGAAAACACTTGACGAAGCTCTTGAGGAGCTTAAAAAACAGTCGAGGAGATATGCGAAGAGACAGCTGACATGGTTTCTGAGAGACGAAGAAATAAAGTGGTTTGATATCGATACTTTCGAAAGCCCGGAAGAGCTTGAAAAGCAGGCGATAGAATATGCCCGGGAAGAGCTGAAGAAATTCGGTTAAAGTTTTTTCTTGACGCAATTTGATTTTTAAATATGTCCGGAATCGGGGTTAAGAGAACATCCGAAATCGTTCTCAATAAAGTCCAATAAGCATGATAGAGAGAAACCCTGACGCATTAAGTCCGCATCCTCGGGCGATGTCTCGTATCAAGAGTA
>CAMHNT010000092.1 GCA_946186535.1 uncultured Clostridia bacterium | reverse complement strand
ACAAATTCTCCTCGCCGCTCCAAGGCGACTTGATCAAGTATATTTTAAAACTGTTTAAACATTTTTTACTCATTCAAAAATCCTGATCATCACTGCAAAAAGTCATATATCAAAGCTATCAGATCGCTGTAGACGGGAATCGCCATAAGCAATATAATCAGCTTTCCTGCAATTTCAATCTGTGAAGCAACCGACTGACTTCCGTTTTCCCTGCATATATCAACGGAGATCTGGGTTATATAACAGACTCCCAGTGACTTGATAAGTATAGATATGTATTCATTTTTTATATTGGCGGCAGAAGTCAGATCTCTGACGGAATCAAAAAGACTGCTGAGTACAGGAACAGCAAGTAGCGACATCAGAACTACAGCAGATATTATTAAAAGCGCCGATATTTCACCGTTATATTTCCTGAGCGCCAAACTGCTTAAAACGGCGAAGACTCCCAGAACACAGATTGATATTATATCCATAAGCATTACAACCCGAACAATGTTTTAACCGTTGTGAACAATGTGCTTACCTCCTGAATCACCATTGTCAGAACAATGATAAGTCCCACCAATGCCGTCATCATCGCCTGATCGTCTCTGCCTGCCCGCGACAAGACCTGATTCAGAACTGCTACGATTATTCCTATTGCCGCAATTTTAAAAAGCAAATCAATCTCCATTTTTACCGTTCCTTTCATTTTAAAGAAGAATTATCACAACAGCCAGTCCGACATAAATTGAAGCGGTAAGATAGACCTTTGATTTTTTATTCTTGCTGTCAACCGCATTTTCAATATATATATTAAGCTTTTCTATTGTATTTTCAATCAGTAATACCTGACTGTCAAAATCACTCTTTCCTAAAGCCGAGAATATACTGATCAGATTCTCCTTTTCATCACTTGACAGCAGCTTTGTACAATCCGCTTCTTCAAATGACAGCTTTACACTTTCTTCCAAGGTCATGCCTTCTTCTAAATATTTCACAATACTGTCCGCTAAAGACGCTATGTATTTATCATTGTTAAGTGAAAATAATTCCGAAAGAGTTAAAGCCTGATATGTTATTTCACGTTTAAATTCATGCATTAATGATTTTAATGCCGTTAATATTTTGATTTTATCACTCATTCTTCCTGTTAATGAAAAGCCTGTCATTACGGATGTTATAAATATCAGTATCAATCCTATATTTTTAATCAAGTCCTATATCCTCCAAATCATAAATATCGTTTACTCTGCATGGAGATTTGCTGTCTAAAAATATTATTTTCCGGAAAGCCTTTGTTTTTATCAGTTTAGTTATTGACGGATTTTTTAATGCATTGTTTAAACTGTCGCAGTGAACCGTCGCAATAAGCCTGACGCCATAGTTCAGCGTCTGAGAAACACTTTCGATATCATTTCCCGTAAGTTCATCACATATTATGAAGTCGGGCGACATTGTTCTGATTGCCTGAAAAACAGATTTATCCTTCGGATATCCGCAGTAAATATCACACAGACCCAGATCAAAATTACTCCTGCCGTTAAAGCTCGAAGAAATTTCACAGCGTTCGTCTATAACAGCGGCTTTGAATAATTTTTCGGCAGTGAGCGTTCTTGAAATATCACGAAGCAAAGTAGTTTTTCCCGAAGAAGGAACACCGCAAATCAAAACGCCGTTTTCGTAATCCACATTCTTAAAGAAGTCCTCCGAGCAGCCGATATATTCCCTCGCAGCTCTTATATTCATGCTTGTTATATCGACTACCGATTTTATCTCCGAATCGGAAAGAACGCCGGTTCCGCAGATACCTATCCTGTGGCCTCCCCGAACGGTTATGAAGCCATTGTTTATATCGTTCTGGTGCTTGTAGACAGAGTATTCACAAAGTTTGCAAAATGCATTTTTTATCTCCGAAAAAGTAAATTTTATTGAATCAAGGCTGAAATCCGGAGAAAAAATTCTGCCGCTGCTGTCTATAAAAAACGGCTGATTATCTATGTACAAAACAACAGGCTTTTCATTCCGGATCCTCACCTCGCTGATATTTTTATCCGCTTTATTTAATGAATTATAAAAATCGCTTCCGAAGCATCTGAAAACAGCTTCAAGAGTTTTGTCCATTTTAACCACTTCCATTTTTTATAATTATATGTATAATGGCATAAAAAAAGAACAGAGAAAGCAAAAAAACTTTCTCTGTTCTATAATGTGAGTATGTTATTTAAATACTATTATCCAAAAGGCTTGCCCTCCGTTACAGAACTGATCCACTCCGGCTCCGACTCTAACTCAGACTCATACTCAGATTCTAAGTATGAATGAGATTCTGAGTTCGAATCGGATTCTGAAGCTGAAGATTTTTCCGCCCTGTCATTCGGCGTACGCTCCGCAAATATATTGTCTTTGAGCTGCAGACCTGTCATTTTCTCGATTTCAGAAACTTCAAAATGGTCAATGGCATAATTTCTCATCGGCACTTTCTCGCCGTCTTTCAAGTAATAGTAGCCGTAGTATATTTCGTCATCACTATAATTGAACTCATAGTCATTGAATTCATACGATATTTCGTATTTAGAATTATCAATTCCCGTAAAGCTGTAATGCCATGCGCTTCCCTCCGGATTCAAGCCTTCTCTTTTCATAATCTCAAAAAGAGTACCATATCTGATTTCACCGTTTTGAGCTGCAACAATATCATCGTAATACTCAACGGGATTATCCTTTCCGCTGCGATAAACGCCTGCCAGATAGTAATAACCTTTAAGAGCTTTTTTTATCTCTTCCTCGGTAAACGAATCAATCGCCTCATCATCGATACGATAATCGAGAACAGTTATTACATATTGCTTCATTATATCATCAATAGTGATATCCTCGCTTGTCATAGAATCGAAATCGCCCTCACGAATCTCATGGGAAATATTTTTCCTCAGCGGAAAGTCATAATTGAAATCTATAGGTATATCAACGTTTTCATAGCTGAGGCCTGACAAAAAGTTTTTCATGACAATTACATCGTCATAGCATTTATTGATATCATCCTTATTCTTAAAATCTGCTGTCAGCCTTGCACTGCATACTCCGTAAGATTCCTTCTCAATATCAATATGAGCAATCGAAAACTCAGGCCATTCGTCCTTCACAAAATCAAGCACCGCAGACGAATAATCACAAAGAAGATCGTTGGTTTTTCCGGACCACTCGCCTCCGTAGGAATAGTCGTCAACATAATGAAAAACAAACCCTGTCTTTTTCTCGGTAACAGTCCAGTAGCGATCCGTATAACCGTCGTCGCCCTTCACAGCCGTATACTTCCTCGAAACCTTATAGTTGTCACTGTTCGTTTGTTCCTTAACCAACTTAACAATGTCGCTTCTGTCATATTTTGTTACGGTATTACAGCCGGAAAAAACAAGCGCAAACGAAGATGCAAGAAGCATAAATAAAGCTTTCGAAACGAATTTTTTTATCATACCGGGTCACCTCCAAACTCACCCCAGTAAAGACAACGATTATTATTGTCGTCCGATTCATCGAAATCATTCAGATCATCAACCTGATAGATGTAGAGTCGGCCTCTGTAGCCGCTCAGGTCATTCAAAAGCTTCTTTGCATTCGCTGCGTCGCCGCTGCTTTTTACATACACCTTCACAAAACAGAACGCACCCTTGGTGTGAAGAATCGTTTCAATATCGTCGCCTGAAGTCCATGTTCTCTCGGGCTTGCTGTCAAAGTCCATAGCAGCGTATGCAACACTTTCCGGAATCCACTTTTTCACTGTCGGGTTAAAAATATCTTCGACCTCATTGTCGATATCTAACAAGAATACCGTATCGGTAATTTCGCCGTCGGGAGTTACCCATACATAGCATGTCTGACCGTCAGAAGAAGCTGTCGCGATAAAATCATTTCTCTCTTCCTCACTCGTACCAAACCACTGTCTCTCCCAATCATGGTTTATTTCAAAGTCCTTGCCGTAGCTGTTTTTGAGATACTGTTGTATGTAGCTATACTTCCCCTCCAGATCAAGGTCACTGAAGTTCCCGGTATTTTCGGGATCTGCGTCCGAGCTGTTCCGAGAATCGGTACTGCGTTCAGATGATAAAAATTCCTTATACAGCGTACCGCAGCCGCAGAGACTTGTTATTATCAGAAGAGCAGCTGCACAGATTTTAAATATTCGTTTCACAATCATAATCATTATACCATACCCAATAAATAATACAATCATATTAATCTTCAATAAAAAGCAGACAACTGCTGCTTTTTATTGAAAACTGTACCAGTTAAAATTATTACAAAGATATTACTTAATCATTTCAAAAAGCTGTTCTTCGGTTATGATCTCAATTCCGAGAGACTGAGCCTTCGTAAGCTTGCTTCCAGCTTCTTCACCTGCAAGAACATAGTCTGTCTTTTTAGAAACACTTGATGAAACCTTACCGCCGTTATCTTCGATAATCTTCGCCGCCTGACTTCTTTTCAGAGTCGGAAGAGTACCTGTTAAAACAAATGTCTTTCCGTTAAATATATCGTTCTTTTTCTCGGAAACAGGCTCGGTCAGCTTTAATCCGAGAGTCTTGAATTCCTCGATCATTTCCGCTGTTTTAGGAAGTGAAAAATACTGAACGACGCTCTGAGCCATAACCGAGCCTATTCCGTCAATTTCAATGATTGAATCAATATCGGCTTTCATCAGATCATCTATCGTGCTGAATTTATCGCACAGAAGCTTTGCTGCTTTCTGACCGACCATTCTGATGCCAAGTCCCGTGACAAGTCTGCTGAGGTCGTTTTGCTTGGATTTCTCAACGGCGTTCAGGATATTTGAAGCGGACTGCTCACCCATTCTGTCGAGCGAACTTATATCCTCCGCTTTAAGCTTATAGAGGTCAACAGGTGATCTTACCAGATTTTTTGAAACAAGCAGATCAAGTACAGCAGGACCAAGTCCGTCAATATCCATTGCATTTCTTGAAACAAAATGAATCAGATTTCTCATAAGCTGAGCCGGACATGCCGTATTCGTACATCTCACCGCAGCGTCGCCCTCTTCACGGCTGACGGGAGAGCCGCAGGACGGACAGACCTTAGGCATTTCAAATGGCACGGTATTTTCCCCACGCTCCTTAAGCGCAACTACCTCGGGGATAATTTCTCCGGCTTTTCTCAGAATAACCTTATCGCCGATTCTGATATCCTTTTCCTTTATGAAGTCTTCGTTGTGAAGCGTTGCACGGCTTACTGTCGTACCGGCAAGAAGAATAGGCTCAAATATTCCTGTCGGAGTCAGCACGCCTGTTCTTCCGACGTTTATTTCAACATCTCTGAGAACGGTCTCTTTTTCCTCGGGAGGATACTTGTACGCTTCCGCCCAGCGCGGAAATTTCGCCGTGCTGCCGAGTTCTTCACGTTCCGCAAATGAATCGACCTTAACTACCGCTCCGTCAATCGGAAAATCAAAATCGCCGCGGGAATTTCCGATACGCTCAATTTCGGAAATAACGTCCTCGATATTGTCAAATTTATTGTAGAACGGTGCTGTAGGGAACCCAAGCTCACCTAAGAAATCAATTGATTCCTTGTGACCGGAAAGCTCTATGCCCTCGATCTGCTGAATATTGAAAACAAATATATCAAGCTTTCTCTGTGCCGTGATTCTGGAATCCTTCTGACGAAGTGAGCCTGCAGCAGCGTTGCGGGGATTTTTGGACGGCTTCTCCTCGTTTTCTTCCTGATACTTCAGCAAATCAAGAAAGCTCCGGTTTGACATATAGACCTCACCTCTGACCTCGAGGTAGTCCACAGGCTTCGAAAGTCTATGCGGAAGAGATTTTATTGTCTGAAGGTTATCGGTAATATCCTCGCCCACTCGTCCGTCCCCTCTCGTCGAGCCTCTCACAAAAATGCCGTTTCTATACTCGGCAGATACTGACAAGCCGTCAAATTTCGGTTCTACAACATAGCTTGGATTGTTGACAACATCTCTCACCTTGCGGTCAAAATCTCTCAGCTCGTCAAAAGAAAAAGAATCATGAAGGCTCTCCATAGGTACAGCATGCTCGACAGGCGAGAATTTTTCGGCTCTCTCGCCGCCTACCCTCTGTGTCGGAGAATCCTCCGTAACAAGATTCGGAAATTCCTCCTCAATTTTTTCAAGCTCCCTGAGCATCATATCGTATTCATAATCGCTTATTTCGGGAGAATCGTTATTATAATATCGTTCGTTGTGGTATTTAAGCTCTTTTGAAAGCTCCTGTGCTCTTTCCTTTGCTTTTTCAAAATCCATTTAATATCACCACACTTATTATTTCTTATTGACAACGGAAGTATTCTTTTCTCTGAGATATGTGGACTCCAGATCCGCAAGATGAAGCTTCACGGCAAGCGGATATTTTTCATATGCCTGACTCACGGAATAGCTGTTGGGATCGTCAAATCCGCCCATGTGCCAGCGGATAGCAATAGCCTCGGCAGGCTTCAGACGCATGAATCTTTCAATAAGAAACACTGATTTTTCACCGTGGCCGTAGGGAAATTTATCCTCAATCGCATAGTAAGGGACCTGCTCCCACTTTCCTGTTTCATCATTTTTTACGTTTCTGGTCGAAACCTTGTAAAACTCCGCTTTGCAAATATCGTGAAGAAGTGCGCATATCGTGAAGCTTTCGAGACTGTCCTTCCCTTCCTCGAAATGCTTTTCAACCATTACGTTGAAAACACTGAGACTATGCCTAACAAGTCCCTCAGGACACGCACAGTGATATTTTGTACTCGCAGGCGCAGTAAAAAAATCGGTTTTCAACATCCAGTCGATCAATTCCTGAGCACCCGGACGGCTGACATTCTCTTTGAAAAGAGATATAAATTCTTCCTTGTAGTCCATAAGAAACCTCCGTTATTTTATTATACCGATATACTAATAGAAGGCACCCTTGCGGATGCCTTCCGTTATTAAGAAAATATATTTATGACCAAAGTCAGAAATTACTCAGCTGCCTCTTCGGAAGCCTCGTCATTGAGAAGAGCCTTGATTGAAAGAGAAACTCTCTTCTTCTCCTCGTTGATCTCTGTGATCTTAGCCTTTACAACCTGACCAACCTCGAGCTCGTCCTGCGGCTTCTCAATTCTGCGGTTAGCAATCTGAGAAATATGGATGAGACCCTTAACCTCAGGAATGATAACAGCAAATGCACCGAATGTGCTCAAGCCGTCGATTGTTACGTCAACAACATCGCCAACCTTGTAGTTTGTTACAAACTTAGTCCAAGGATTGTCCTCTTCCTTCTTGTAGCCGAGGGATATGTTGCCCTTCTCTGTATCGATACCCTTAACGTAAACCTCTACTGTATCGCCAACCTTAACAACCTCGGAAGGATGCTTGATTCTTGACCATGAAAGCTCGGAAATGTGAACCATACCGTCTACGCCGCCGATATCAACAAATGCACCGTAGCTTGTGAGAGACTTAACAGTACCTGTGTACTTCTTGCCAACCTCAACTGTGCTCCAGAATGCTTCTTTGGCAGCCTTGTTCTTCTCCTTGAGAACGGAACGGATTGAACCGACAGCTCTTCTTCTCTGCTTGTTGATCTCGAGAAGACGGAACTCAACGTCAGTCTTGAGAAGATCCTCGAGAGAATCGTTTCTTGAAGCTGTAGCCTGAGAAGCAGGAATGAATACTCTGATCTCGTTTGAAACAGCGATAACGCCGCCCTTTACAACCTCTGTTACTGTACCTGTAAGGATCTCTTCATTCTCGAGAGCCTTCTCGAAAACATCCCAGCCCTTTGTAGCGTCTACACGCTTCTTTGAAAGCATAATCATGCCTTCCTGATCGTTTGTACGCATAATAAGAAGCTCAAGCTCGTCGCCAACCTTGACAACATCCTCAGGCTTAGCGTTAGGATCGTTGGAAAGTTCGCCTGCAGGAATGTAACCTGTCTGCTTTCTGTCAAGGTCTACATAAACGGCATTAGGCTCAATGCTTACAACAACGCCGTGTACCTTGTCATTTGTATTTAAATTTTTGAGAGATTCTTCCAACATTTCCTCAAAGTTCTGCTCTGCTGCATTTTCAACTACTTCACCGGATTTAACACTCATTCTATCCAGTACCTCCTTAATTATACTTGCCGGTGTTGATGCTCCGGCAGTAATGCCTATTTTATCGTCCCCCCGGAAAGAAATGTGCTCAAGCTCGGCAGCAGTTTCAATCAAATAAGTTCTTTCACACGATCTTTTGCATATACTGAAAAGCTTGTTCGTGTTTGAACTGTGACGTCCACCGATTACAATCATTACATCTGATGTTTGTGCCAACTCATACGCATCAATTTGTCTTTGTGAGGTCGCATTACATATTGTATCAAAAAAA
>CAMHNT010000091.1 GCA_946186535.1 uncultured Clostridia bacterium | reverse complement strand
ACTGTTTTGGAAAGAGGGACGCTTTGGCAGAAAGCGTCCCTTCCCGAAGGTTAAACAAATTTTCCTCGCCGCTCCAAGGCGACTTGAGCAAGTATATTTAAAAACTGTTCACATATTTTTTACTCATTCAAAAACCCTGTTTAATTGTAAAAAAACACTTGCATATTCGTTTATATTGTGGTATTATATTTAAGATGTAAGTGTAGTTGGAGGTGTTAAACAGTGAAACTTATACTTGAATTCGTTTTCGGTGGAATACTCCTGGTTTTCTCGATAGCTCTGATTATCGTTATCATTCTTCAGGAGGGTAACACACAGGGACTTGGTACTATTACAGGTGGTGCGGATACATTCTTGTCAAAAAATAAAGCACGTTCGCTTGATGCTTTCCTTGCACGTTGGACGAAGGTTTTTGTTGTCGGATTTGTACTTGTTGTAATTGGCATTAACTGTGTTGAGCATTTTATGTAATTATTCCGGACAATTGCGAACTCGTTGAGTTCGCTTTTCTTTTTTAGCGGATTTCATTTAATATTTCTGTAAACTTATACTAATCCCTGTTAAAAAGCTTTTTAACACAGGGAATGCATGAGACGGACTGCCGTGTTTTTGCACGGAAATTCATTTTTGATTAAATGATTTAAGGCAACACCGCACAAAGACCGCCTGACGGTGTTGCCTTAATCAGAGAACAGTATTAAAATGTTTATGTCTGACAGTGTTATCTGTAGAATTGAGAGGTGTTGCATTTGAGAAACGGAATAAAATCAGCTTTTTCATTATTATTGATTGTTTTGCTGCTGGCAGCTTCGATCCTGTCGGCAGACTGCGCAGAGCTAAGCTCCGTTAATTCCGGCGATATAATTACTTATGAAATTTATGTCAATTCATATCCGAGAAAAATTCAGGCTGTCGACGTTTCGATATATTATGACAGCAGCCTTCTCGAGCTGATTCCGGAAAGTCTTGAATTGCCGGAGCTTTCCGGATATCTTGCAAATACCGACTTGGCGGGAGAAGTCAGATTTAATTCGATAAGCATCAACGGTTTTGATTTCAGCGAAGGCGGTATGATCTCAAAGGTTCAGTTCAGAGCCGTGAATACGTCTGTCGGAAACATAACTATCGGCTATGAAATAAGAAGCTTTCTTGACGAGGACAAAATCGATCTTAAGGATACTCTGGCTTATGAAAGAACTTTTGTGAACAATAATCTTGATACTATTCCGGATGACGAGGAATTCGATTTCTCTACCGAAAGCGACTCCGAAACCGACGGTCTTTACGACACTAAATCCTACTGGGAAACGGATTCGCTCGGTGATGATCCGTTATCGGACTCCGAAAGCGATTCTGAACGTGAGGGAGAAGAAATTGTATCTTTGACTGACGTGAAAGAGTCTGATACGGAGGATATTTCCGAAACCCTTTCCGAACCTGATAATCCGGACGATCCGAACGATGAGATTGCCCCGAACGGCATAAGCTACAGGAATTTTATGATTATAGTTGCTTCTGCGGTCGGAGTGATTTTTCTGATTGGATTGATATTTATTGTTGCTGCTAAAGCGGCGAAGAAAGGAAATCATTATTCTTGATTTTTGAGGTGTGTTATGAAAAAGTTAATAAAACTTTGCTTGACTGCGGCGGCTTTGTTTGCCGTTGTGATGACGCTTCCGCTTTCTGCGGCATGCGACGAAAAAATTACAGTAAACGGCCAGAGCGTGTCGAAGGGTGATACTGTAACTTATGAGTATTATATGAGCGATATCAGTGACGCCGTAGAGGCTGTCGGCTCGTATATCGAATATGATGCGTCTTCGCTGGAGTATGTTGAGGGTTCGATTGGCTTTGATGTTCTGAACAATGCTATGTACAACATCAGCGACGGTGTGATTTATTTTTCCGCAATCAACGTTATGAACGGCTACGATATCAAGGACGAAAAGCTTATTGTAACAATCAGCTTCAAGGTTCTTGACGGTGCTAAAGGCAGCCTTAATATCACAAACACGATTGATGAAATATTCACTCTCGAAAACGACGAGGCCGATCTTGCTCCGGACGATTACAAAACCAGAGAGTCTTTAACGGTTAACACATACGAAAAAAACACTGCTCCCTACTTGGGAGTTGACGCAAAAGAGGTCAATCAGTATCTTGAAAATACTTCGGGTTCGGAAACGGCATCTGGACTTGATAACTATTTTGAAGGCAACCGAAACGAGGATGTTGCAGTGTCGGATTCTCCGGCGGAATCACATGATGTAAATGATGATTCTGCCGCTTCAGCTGATATTCCCGAAAGTCAGTCCGAACCTCAGACCGTTGTTTCGGAGCCGGAAGAAACGGTTACTCAGGACAGCACAGAGGAAAAGGATTCAGGCAAAGCTGTGGTTATTGCAATTGTGATCATTTTCGTTGTACTGGTGATCGGCGCGGTAGTGTTCCTTGCTTTGGGAAGAAAAAAGGACGGTAAATAATAGTAGTGCAAAATATAAAAGCAGCTATCGCAGAGGGTAGCTGCTTTTTGCATTTGCCTTTTGGTCGCATGGCTGTTAATAATGTTCATTAGAATTTTAAAAAAATTATTCAAAAGTCAAAATGTCAACCAAAATCTCTTTAAAAACGGTTGACATTTCAAAGATAACATTGTATAATATTATCTGTCGAAAAAATAAAACAAAGGGCAGGGAAAAATATGAAACAGAAACTCAACTCAAATATTCTGACTATTACAATGGGGGCAATGTCGGTTGCGCTTATTGCGGTTTGTTCATGGATAAGCATACCGCTGTTCGGAGTTCCGTTTACGCTTCAGACGTTCGCTATTTTTATGATAGCAGGTCTTTTTGATCTGAAAACAAGCGTGTCGGCGATGACGGTGTATTTGCTTCTTGGAGCGGTGGGCGTTCCGGTGTTTGCCAATTTTAGAAGCGGAGTCGGCGTGCTCGTCGGTCCGACAGGCGGATATCTGATCGGATTTTTTATAGCGCTGTTTATTATCGCTTTGTTCAAGAACATAAAGAAGGATTCTGTTGTATTCCTTGTTATAGGAATGCTTCTGGGTCTCATTGAATCCTACGCTTTCGGAACGGTGTGGTTCTATTATATGGCGGCGGACGGTTCGAGAAGTATTTTGGAAATACTCGGAATCTGTGTATTCCCGTTTGTGATACCGGATCTCGCAAAGCTTGCCATAGCGGCGGTTCTTGTCAACCGTCTTTCAATTCCTCTCAGAAAAATGGGATATTACACCGGTAAAGTGAAGAAAGAAGAGAATGCTTCGGCATAAAATGTATATCAGCCTGTCAGTCCTTATCTGTGTTTCGGACTGACAGGCGATATTTTTGTAAAACCGACTTGTAATAAGCAGAAAAATGTGTTATAATCCAATAGTAATATAAGTAGTTATGTTTTGAATTTTTTCACGGGAGCTATTATGACTGTATTTAAATCAACCGACTTAAACCAAACAGAACAGCTTGGAAAAAGGATTGCCGACGCTCTGACCGGAACGGAGGTCATCGCTTATTTCGGCGGTCTCGGAATGGGAAAAACAACATTGACCCGGGCTATCGTTGAAGCGCTCGGAACAGAGGATAATGTTTCCAGTCCGACGTTTTCGATTGTAAATGAGTATAAATCAAAATATAACGTGTATCATTTTGATATGTATCGTGTCGAAAGCTGGGAAGATCTTTATTCAACAGGTTTTTTCGACTATCTTGACACAGGAGTTCTTATCGTTGAGTGGAGCGAAAATATAGAAAATGCTCTTCCGGAGAATACCGTCAGAATTACGATAACAAAAGGCGAAAACGATTCCGAAAGAATTTTTGAAATAGAGGGTCTTGAAATATGAAGATTTTTGCAGCAGATACGTCTGCAAAGTCAGCCTCAGTCGCACTTGTCGAAAACGGTGTGATAAAGGGCGAGTACTTTATAAATACGATGCTTACGCACAGCGAAACGCTTATGCCGATGGTTGACCTGCTTTTTAAGAGCGTGCGTGTCCAGCCGAAGGATATAGACTGCTTTGCGGTGAACTGCGGTCCCGGGTCGTTTACGGGTCTGAGGATAGGAATTGCGGCCGTAAAGGGAATGACCTTTGCTTTTGACAAGCCGTGCGCAGCCGTTTCAACGCTTGAGTCGATGGCGTATAATCTGACAGCCGAAAATGCTGTAGTCTGCGCCGTTATGGACGCAAGATGCAGTCAGGTGTATAACGCTTTGTTCGATATATCGGGCAACGAACCTTTAAGACTGTGCGAGGACAGAGCGCTTCAGATCGACCAGCTCATTTCTGAGCTTCGGAATATAGACAAGAGAATAATTCTTGTCGGTGACGGAGCGAATCTCTGTTTTGAAAGAATGTCACAGGAGCTTGAAAACATTGAGCTTTCCAATGAAAATGTAAGATATCAGAGAGCTTCGTCGACTGCGTTCGCTGCCGAAAAGCTTTTTGAAAAGGGCGAGATACTGACATCGTCTCAGCTAATGCCGAGGTATCTCAGACTTCCTCAGGCTCAGAGAGAGCTGCTCGCCAAAAAGTCACTTAACAATAAGTAAGTTGCTGTAAAAGAGCAATCTCAGAAAATTTCACAAAAAAGTTTAGATAGAATATAAGCAAAGTTTTGGTCAAGCTTTTTAAAAGCTTGCAGGTCGAGGGCACAGCTCTTAACCATAAATTTTTAAAGTTGAAAGGAGTATCGTTATGATAGCTTTAGGAGCAGATCACGGCGGATTTTATTTGAAAGAGGCAATCAAGAAATATCTTGACGAAAAGAATATTGAGTACATCGATCATGGCTGTTTTTCGGAGGAATCAGTTGACTATGCGATTTATGCAAAAAAGGTAGCCGACGATGTTGCAAGCGGCAAATGTGAAAAGGGAATTCTCTGCTGCGGAACTGGTATCGGTATTTCAATTGCGGCAAACAAGGTCAAGGGTATCAGAGCCGCTGTCGTTACGAATGAGTTCTGTGCCGAGATGACGCGCCGACACAACGATGCGAATATTCTTGCCATGGGCGGAAGAGTTATCGATGCGCCGACTGCCGTTAAGCTCACGGATATTTTCCTCAACACAGAGTTCGAAGGCGACAGACACATCAGAAGAATCGCTCAGATCACAAAGATTGAAAACGGCGAAGAGCTTTAAAAAATTTTTGAATACAAAGCCATAAGCGAAAGCAAGAATGACTTTTTTAAATTTGAACAATAAAAATTTATAATTTGCCCTCCGTGAGATATAATAATTTTACGGAGGGCTGTGTTTATGAAAAAATATATAATTCTATCATTCATCTCATTAACCTTGATACTTACAGTGTTCGCTACGGGATACACGAAAATCAACAGTATTGACTATGCTTCGGCTGTGGAAATTGAAAGAACTCTCGCTTTTGAAAAACTCAACTATACTGGAACGGTCGAATACTGTAATTCGTCTGTGACTTCTTCAGGCGGCAGCGGAATGGTTCAGTCTGTTCTGGTCAATAACGGCGATTTTGTCGAAAAGGGAACGCCTGTTATGTCCGTTTATCAGACGGACGCAGAAATTTCAACGTCCGACATTCTTTCTGCGATAACGTCAAACGACTACGGAAGTCTTTCGAATGTTTTTGAAAGCAACGCCTCGATCGTAGTTTATGAGGCGAAAAATTCCGGTATCATAAGCAACCTGGATTTGGAAGAAGGTTCGGTTTTTCAGAGCGGTCAGACTCTTTTCAAAATTTCACCGGAGCATTCTTTTCAGATTCAGATCAATGTTATCGAAAAGGATATTCCCAAAATCAAGATCGGTCAGAGCGTGAAAATTGACTGCAAGGCTGTTTCTCAGATCCTTTACGGTACGGTAAGTTCCATCGGCAATTCCGCAAAACAGACCGCAACATCAACCGGCAAGGCAACCACCGTAAATGTAACAATAAAAATAGACGACATGAGCGATGAGATAAAATCGGGATATACAGCCGCTTGTTCGATAACGGTTTCCGAAAAGGAAAACGTTCTTCTGATTCCGTATTCATCGCTCGGAACGGACGATGACGGAAGGAGTTTTGTTTATATCCTGAGGGATAAAAAGCTTGAAAAAAGCTACGTCAGATGCGGGGAGGAGTTCACCAACGGCATTGAAATAAGAAGCGGAGTTTCGGAAAAAGATATTATCGCCGAGGATGTTTCCAAAGTAGAAAAGCCCGAAAATACCGTCGTCAATGAGGTGAGGATAAATGGGAAGTAAGGTAAAGTATACGATAAAATGCCTTCTTGAAAATAAGCTTCGTTTTTTTCTGACCGTTCTCAGCATTTCCGTCGGTGTGATTTCCGTCCTGATAATAAACTCCGTCAGCGACTTCGGCGTCACAGCCGTTTCTGCAGAACTCGACAGCCTCGGCATGAACGGACTTATTGTGACTGCCGAATCCGGTAACGCAGCCCTTGATGACGATGATATCGACAGGCTTGACGCTGTTGACGGGATTTCGAAAATTGCTCCGGTAACGGTCAACACTTCAAAAGTTTACGGAACAGGCGACGACAACATCGACGCCATGATATGGGGAATAGACGAGCGTGCCGAGGAGGTCGTTTCCTTTGAGCTCGTTTACGGCCGCTTCATCGACAAGAGCGATATAAAGTCAAACAGCAAGGTCTGTATGCTTGACCAGTCGCTTGCCGTTGAGCTTTTCGGAAAAGAAAACGTCGTCGGAAAAACGATTGATCTGCTTTGTAATTCGACTGTCGAAAGCTTCGATATTATCGGAGTTGTGAAAACAGGGAAGGGGATAATGCAGTCTCTTATGGGAAATTATTTCCCGGCTTTTCTCTATACTCCGTATACTGCTTTTGACAACAGCCCCGACTACAATCAGCTTTTTCTGAAAATGGACGGCTCAAAACCAGCAGATGAGGTGACAGCGGTCGTAAAAACCGAGATAAACGGCACGAGCGGCAGCGGCAAATTCACGGTAACAGACCTCGCAAGCCAGAAGGGCGTTCTTGAAAGCATGCTTAATATTGTCACCATGATATTGACTGTCATAGGCGCGATTTCTCTTCTGGTTTCAGGTATCAGCATTATGAATATTATGCTGATCTCGGTAAACGAACGCACGAAAGAGATCGGAATAAAAAAATCTATCGGTGCGACAGGAAAGGATATTATGCTTGATTTCCTTCTGGAGTCTGTTATAATCGCAGTTTCCGGAACGTTAATCGGTATTCTCGTATCATTGGCATTGGTGAGAGCAGCGTCGTTTATTTTGTCGTACAATATTACGATAAAAGCTGTATCTTTGTTTTATGCGGTTCTGATATCTGTCACTCTCGGCATACTGTTCGGAATATTCCCTGCTTATAAAGCTTCCAGATTCAGACCAGTGGAAGCTTTAAGGAGATAATAAATATGAATACTGATAAATATAACGATAAATTAACAAACAAATATATCAATAAATGCGAATCTATTTCTCAGTCCCCGAAGCTTGCGGTTGTTTCGGGGGCATTTCCCGAAGTTATGAAAGCTCTTAATGAATGCGGTTTTGATGTAATACCCGTGTATCCTTACGGCAATAATACAAAAAATCCTGAAGCGTCTCATGCAGATATGCAGGTGCTTCGGATTGACGAAAGAAAAATAGTGCTTCTGAAAGGCAACGATGAGCTTAACAGCAGACTGACCGATAAACTGAAGAATACACGATACAATATATTTTATACCGGTTCGGGGATAACGGAATTTGTCTATCCCGACTGCGTCAAGCTTAATATTGCTGTTGTCGGAAAAAATGCAATAGGAAATTTTAAATATGCTGATTCTCTGACTGTTGATGTTTTAAAAAATTCTGGATATAATTTTATTGACGTAAAACAAGGATATGCAAAATGCTCTTCGGCGGTCGTCGGCGATAATGCGATTATAACTTCCGATATTTCTGTCTTTAAATCGGCAGTTAAAAACGGAATCGACTGTCTGAAAATTTCCGAAGGGCATATAGAGCTTTGTGAAAGATACGAAGGCTTTATCGGTGGAGCGTCCTTTCTTATGGATAGGTCGGCTCTTGCTTTCACGGGTGACGTAACGGCTCATCCGGATTACATGAATATAAAAAGTTTTTGTCTGAATTACGGAGTTCGTCTGTTAAGTCTTACGGCTTCTCGGCTGTGCGATGTCGGGGGAGTAATTTTATTTTATGAATGAGAAATTTTTACATAGAATTGTCAGAACTTTTGTACTTTTAGCCGTTATAAGAAAGTATTGTTAGATAAAATATACTAATTCTCGTAAATGCCGTCATACGGAATTTACGAGAATTTTTTTACAACGTGATATATTATACTGCTTTCTAATTAAAATCTTTAAG
>CAMHNT010000090.1 GCA_946186535.1 uncultured Clostridia bacterium | reverse complement strand
AAGGCGCAGACTGATTGGCAAACGGAACTTATGCGTTAGCTGGGCTGAACGCTAAAGGAGTTTCGCCGTCTGCGGACGGCGACCAAAGGCGCTGCCTTTGGAATCTGCAAGCCTTTGAAAAGGCTTGAGCGAAACTTTTTCAGGCTTCGCAAGACTGAAAATTAATTTTAGACCGAAACGGAATCATCAAGACGTATCTGTCCCGTGAAATTCTTATTGACAACTTCCTTTGAAATCCTTCCGTTTCTTAAAACAACCATTCTCTGCGCAACCTCCGCTACCTCCGGGTCATGAGTTACCACAATCAAAGTAGTCCCCTCGCTGTGAAGCTTATGGAAAAGGTCAACTACTATCTTCTCATTCGCCTCATCAAGATTTCCCGTAGGCTCATCGGCAAGAATAATCTCCGGATAGTTGATGAGCGCTCTCGCAACGCAGACTCTCTGCTGCTCACCGCCCGAAAGCTGGCTCGGAAGATGCTTTGCACGGTCTGCAAGTCCAACACGCTCGAGTGCCTCCAACGCTTCCTTTTCATCGGGAATGCTGTGGTAATACTGCGCAAGCATAACGTTTTCAAGTGCGGTAAGATAATTTACAAGGTGGAACTGCTGGAAAATAAGTCCGATCTTGTCACGGCGGATCGTCGTAAGATTCTTCGAACTTTCCTTTGAAATGTCCGAACCGTCGAGAAGAACCTCGCCCTTGCTCGGCTTATCCATACAGCCGATAATATTCATCATCGTACTTTTGCCGGAACCCGAAGGACCCATTATCGAAACCCATTCGCCCTTCTCAACCTTAAGGTTTACATTGTCGAGAGCATGAAGCTCACCGTATATTTTAGATACATTTTTAAGCTCTAATAAACTCATATTGTATTTCTCCTCCGTTACTCGCCTTTTAATACCAGCGCCGGGTCAACGTCCGTGGCGCTTCTGATCGGGAAAAGGCTGGAAATTGCCGTTACTGCGATCGAAACAAGAATAGCTGTCGGAATCAGTGCAGGTCTGAACGAAATGGAGCTGTTGAAAACGTTGACGCTCACTTCCTGTGCAAACACAAATCCGAGAACCGTGCCGAGTACTCCTCCGAGCAACCCCAGAAGCATACTCTCGCCCATGAATTCCATTATGATACTCTTATCCGACGCACCGATTGCCTTGCGCAAGCCGATTTCTTTTCTTCTCTCTGCAACCACTGCGGTCATTGTCGTCGCAACGCAAATCATCGTAAGTGCAAGAACGACAATTGTTACGAGCAGCACAAGCGCCTGAAGCTTTGTGAGAACCGTCGTTTCCGAAGCCGTAACACGTTTTACGAGTCTTGCACTGATTGACGGAACAGTGTCGTTGATTCTGTTCATATAGCTTTCAAGCTCCTCGGACGTGGCGGAAATGCTCAGCTCTGCAATGTCGATACTTCCGCTTTCCTCGGTCAGCGCTTCAAGGTCTTCAAGCGACATATATACATAATCCTCTTCCGAACCGCCTGTTTCAAGTATTCCTGTTATTCTGAAATCAACGGAATTGTCCACGACAACCTCATCGGAGGTTTCCGTCTCTTCGGGAGTATAATTTACGGTGATATCTCCGCCGACCTTCAGTCTGAAATTCTCGGCGACATTCGCTCCTACCATTATCTCGCCGCTCTCCGACGGCCATTCACCCTCGACCGACCAATACGGACTCGTAGATTTTGCACCCTCGATGTTTGTTCCTGCCGCAACAACAGGAATCTCGTTTATTCTGACGTTTTCATATCTGTACGGTGCGGCGCCGACCAATTTGTCATCGGAAACAATCGCCGCTCCGTTTTCAACGTCCGCTATCGTCAGTTCCTCGCCGTTTGCGGTAAAAATCATATTTGCACCGTAATTTCTGAACTCTGCGCCGAGCTGTCTCGGAACGTCATAATATATGGTCACAAGTCCTGAAAGAACCGTTGCGCCTATCGCAATCGAAAGAAGCGCAACGAGCATTCTCGAACGGCGGCGCATCAGCGAGGCTGTAATCATTTTAAAATACATTCTTCTTTTCTTCATTTTCGCACCCCCGATTATCTTCCGTGAAGAACTTCCGTCGGACGAAGTCTCAGAAGCATTCTTATCGCCGGAATGCTGCCGATGAGAGTTACAAGAACCACCAGCACGGCAACTATCGGAATTACCATCGCTCTCATCGTGATAGCCGAACCGAACACGGTATGACCGATAATCTGAGCGAAGCCGAAGCCTGCGAAAAATCCTGCAACACCGCCGACAATTGCGGTTATAAATATTTCAGTAAGAACAAGAAGCGAAACCGCACCGTTCTGAGCTCCGATAGCCTTCATAAGTCCTATCTCGCTGCTTCGCTCCATAACGCTCGCCGTAACAAGGTTACAGATACCGAGAGCCGCACCGATAAGGCTGAGAATCGTAATAAGTACCATGAGAAGCTGTGTTTTCTCAAGAATAGCGCCCTCCGAATCGGCAACCTGTCTTACAGGCGACGCAACGGAATCGGTTATGACCTCCTGAATCTGATAGCAGATCGAGCTTACATATGCAGTACAGTACCACGTTTCATACTGGCTTACCGTAAGCGAGCTCGGGTCTTTCGCTGCCTTCTCCGCAAGCTCGTTGTCGGGAGTTGTCAGAGCGCTGACCTCAATGCTGTCAATACTGCCGTCGAGATCTGAAAGCGCCTGAGCGGAATTGAGCGGTACATAAATGTAATCGTCCTCTTCTCCGCCTGCGTCAAAAATTCCGACAACCTTAAAGCTGTTGTCTCCCGAGCTGCCTTTTATATGTATGGTATCGCCGACCGAAACTCCCTCTTTTTTTGCGACGGCAGTGCCTATCATAGCGGAATCCTCACTGCTGTGATTCTGCTCATCAAGCCATTCGCCGTCCTCGATTTCCCACCAGCTGCGCATACTTGTGATACCTGCATCAAGCTGTTCGCCTGTCGGAAGCTCCATGTGGTGATTGAACCAGCTTCCTACAACCGTCACGTCGCTTCCGTCGTCAAGCTCGCCGCTGACGTTCACGAACGGCGCATAGTCAACAATATTGAACGCCCAAAAAATCGTCTTGATTTTTCCGAGTTCGTCCTCACGAAGATAAGCGCCCGATGATTCTCCGCCCTCAACCTCATAGAGCTCGCTGAGAACCGACGAAGCCTTCGGAACTACCGTGATATTCGCACCGTAGGTTTTAAGCTCCTGGTTGACCTTGTCGCCCACATCAAGCATAACGCTGAGCATAGCGGTAGCAAGAGAAGCGCCGAGAGCAATCGTGAAAGCGATCATTAACATCTTTTTCCACTGTCTGAAAAGTGTTCCCCGAATCATTCTGAAAAACATAGAAACGCCCCCTTACTTAAATTCCTTTTCATATTCAAGAAGTCCCTCAATCGGAACAATAATTTTTCCGTTTTGGATATTGTACGGAATAACGATCGGGTTACAGCCGCCTTTGAAACCGATGGTGTTAATATTCATAACAACGTCGCAGAGCTTGCAGACAACCTGTCCGTCTTTCTCATAGTAGCCTGTTTCACCGCAGATATCGCAGGCGTCAAGACCGATTCCGTAAGCCGACGAATTCGGCTTCTTTATAACAATAAATCTTATCTGGACATTGTCCTCCGTAACATAAGCGAAGCGGTGAAGATGACCGTCTTCGACCTGTTCGAAAGAAACATATACGTTCTCGCTGTCGGTTTCCGCATTTTCAACAGGAGAAAGCTCAACCTCACGGTTTGCAATCGACTTGAACGCAGTCATATTCAAAACTGAAAGCACAAGGCATATTACGGCAAGAACCGCCCAGCGTCTATTGACCTTCCATTTGAAACGAATCTTTCTGTGCTGTGCAGGATTTGAATACGGCTCGCCTACATTGAGGCTTTTTATAAAAAGAATTATCGGAATAACAAGGCATACCGCCGCCGTCAGATATATGAACAGGCTGTTGTGATTGGAGGAAAATTTTATCATAGCAAAAAGGACGCTGTTGGATTTAAGCATTCTTTTCGTAACCATGATACGAATGCAGTTCAGAACCTGACGAACGGCATTACCCCCGAGAGCTATGCTCAGAAGGCTCATAGCCGCTTTTTTCGAAAGTCTTGAAAGCCCCTTGTCCGTTGACAGGAATGCAAGAAAGACAAGGATAAATCCGAAAATGATTCCTATCGTTTTAAACATGAAGGTCGTTGAAAGAACCGATTTTTCAACGAGAAGAATCGAATACGGATAAGCCAGCACATCCGGCACTGCATACAGCACCGCACCGCAGAGTATAACTGCAAGCATGACCGAAGACACAGCAGGTCCGACTCTTTTCAGCTTACCGCTCAGAGCAGTGAACACAAAGAAAAGCAGCAAAGCCGCAACCGACACGGAAAATATTCTGAGATTCCAGAGTGACGTATCGATGAGCTTGGTTGCATTCTTGAGGTACGCCATTACGGCAGCACCGACAAGACCGAGAACGGTTCCGGAATAGACCACCGCTCTGCATTTCTTTCCGAATGCAATTCCGGAATATCCTAACACAAGACCGATCAGAAGAGCCGCCGTCAGCAAATCCTCCGTAGTCTGAATGAAATATTTTAACAATGCTTTCGCCTCCTAAAAACAGTTCCCAAAGGGAATATTGATTAATTTATACACTTTACGATTACGCGAAGCCGGTTAAAGTTTCGCCAAGCCTTTTCAAAGGCTTGCGGTTTCCAAAGGCAGAGCCTTTGGTGGGATTTTAAGGGCAAAGCCCTTAACTAAACGTTACTCCTTAAAAATGCCGCAATGCGGCATTTTTATATTTTTTGTGTAAAGTGACTATCAGATAACTAATTTACTCATTTATAGTTTTATACTTATTTAACCTTTTAGCAGTAAATATATTTCTATAATTCAAGTTCATTTTTCATCCTTCTAACCTACCCCAACCCCTCCCTGCCGGAGGGGCTTTTGTGGTCGTGGGCTTCGCCCACTCCCATCGGGGCTTTTGCCCCGAACCCTACTCATATCTCAGCAAATATTATCCTCTCGTCATAATACAAACAGTATTATCAGATCATTCAAGTTATAATAAATTATATAAATTAATCAGTATTCCCCGAAAACGCACGCAATGCGCTGTGTATTTTTCAACACAGCGCACACGGTCATATAGTTCTGAAATAAAAGGAATTACCACTCCTGCGGAGCATAGTCCCAGCCTTCAAATGTTACAGTAAGGTTGCCGTCTGCAAAATACTCATCGAAAGAGCCGCCTGGGCCTGTTTCCTCGTCAACGTGGAGCAGGTAACCGTTCTCCTCAGGGCTGTGGATCGTAAACTCAAGATTGTATGTGTCAGCGTCAGGAAGAGCAATGTTTGCACCGTAGTGAGGACCGTCGGAAGCACTCATCTCCATGAATGTACCCTCAGCCTTTACGTCGCCTGCAGCATTTGTTACCTTGTAGTCAACCGTGAGGTAAGGAACCCAGTCACCTACGCCGAAACCGAGATCGTTCTCGAGAGCGGAAATATCAGCCTCAAGATGGATATCGAAATCCTCAATGCTCTCGTTGCCGTTCGACATCGGAACAGGCTGGAAGTAAACTGCGGAAACGTTGAGGAAGCCAACCTCTTCATCCTCGAAGATCGGGATCTCTGTGAAGCCTGCAGCCTCGTCAGGAGCAGCTGCGCCTGCGTCTTCGTTAACCTCTGCCTCAGCAGACTCTGCTGCTGAAGAAGTCGCTGCGGAAGCAGTGCTTTCTGCTGCGCTGCTTGTATCGTTTGCTGCGCTGCTGCAGCCAACGAGCGAAACTGCCATAGCTGCAACAATAAACATGCCAAGTAACTTCTTTGTCATTTTATTTTCCTCCTATATTTGTACAAAGATTCTTGTCAGTCACATTTCTGCGAAAGACATTACTTATATAACTCCGTTTTTACGGATTATAAAAGACATAAATTAATTGAAATTTTATTACCGACTAAGCCTTAGCTTTAGCCTTTTTCTCCTTCGGAGCCTTAGACTTTTTCGGCTTAGGTTCAAGCTCTTCCCTGAACTGTTCCTCCGATTCCGTGAGGAAATGAATTCCCTCGACGATTCCGAGAAGTGCCGGGATAAACGTCCAGCAAAGCGCTGCATAAACGAGTCCCTGACCGTATTTTCCGAGATAGAACTTGTGAATACCGATACCGCCCAGCACGATAGCAAGAACTCCTGCCTCTTTCTTGTTCTTTGTTTTCCAGTTCTGCATTACAAAAATCATAACCGTAATGAGAATAAGAACAAGCTGCGGAATAAGTGTTTCATAGCAAGGATAAATTCCGAGAACATCAAACACATTGTTTGTCGGTATAATAGCCGAAAGCCATGCGGGTGATGTCATTGTGATAACGTCGCCCTCGATGAGCTCCTTGATACCCGAACCGAGGAACGAGATCGACATAACAAACATAAGAATACTTGTTCCGAGGAAGAACGGTCTGATCGGAAGCTTAACGCTGAAGAAGCGTATTGCAAGGAATACGAATACAAGAACCACGCATCCTACTCCGAAGCCTGCCCAAACCATGTTGATGCTGCTCTCGTCTGCGAGAAGCGGCTGATAGAACAGTATAACCTCTGCGCCCTCTCTGAACACAGCAAGGAAAGCCGTAAATCCGAGCGTGAACATACTTCCTGTTTCAGTTGAAATCTTGACCTGTTCGTCAATATATTTCGTCCATGTCTCCGATTCCGCTTTTGAAACCATCCAGTTGCTGACATAAAAGAGAACAAGAACGGCGATCAGAGCAGTAATGCCCTCGATAACTTCCTGATTTGCACTGTTTGCGAGCTTAAGAAGATTGAGAAGCCATGCGCAGACGAAGCTTGCGATAATAGCAACAACACAGCCTGCATAAACGACTTTGAGCTTGTTTTTGTTGCCCGACTTTACGAGATAAGCGATGATCGCACCTACAACGAGAATAGCCTCAAAACCTTCTCTGAGGATAATTCCGAAGCACGCAACGAACGTTCCGATTCCGCCGCCGCCACCGCCGACGCTTACCGCATTTTCACCGACAACCGTCGTCGACTCTTCACCGGAGTCTTCCTTAGCCGCCGTGCTTTCATCCGAATTTCCGTCCGAACTCTCGTCGGATTCGCCGCTTCCGTCATCGGAAACACCGTCAAGAATGTTCGCGTCTTCATGAATCATTCCCTTGAGCTTATCGATCTGAGCCGTAAACTCTTCAAGCGTACCTTTGTTTTTTGCAACCGATTTGCACGCGCTGAACTGAAGCTCAACCTCGGTCTTACGGCTGCCTGCGATATAGCCCATCGCAACACGTTCAAAACCGGTTGTTTCGTAATATCCGTAGTATCCGGCATTCACCGCTTTGTGAGCGCCGTCGTAGTCGCTCTCACCGAATATTTCCACAGCCGCGTCAAAAACATCGTCCATGGCATTCGCCACATCGTTCCATGTTCCGCTCGGCTGTCCCGATTCCTTGTATTCCTTCCAAGTAGCTATGTAATCCGTTGCCGCAGAAGCCGCTAAAGAAGAAAACGAGGACATCAGAAGCATAACAATCAAAGCGAATACACCGACGGCATACGCACTTCCATGCGTCCTTTTCAAAGACATTCGACACCCTCCTTCATGGCATCATAATTAAAGATTTAATCTTAAAAGTTAGCGTTCAATAAATTAGTATACACTAACTCTATTCAGTTAAATATCTCCCTGCCGGTCAGCAAGGAGCGCCGAATTATACCAATCCGACTTTAATTTAGAATTAAAGATCAATGAACCTTTGTAATAATTATATCACACTAACCTCTTTGGGTCAAGAAAAATTCTTAATATTCCGATAATTTGTAAATTAACAAGAAATAAATTTAGTTCAAGCTAAATTTATTGTTAACAGTATCCATCACGGCTGAATTAGTTGAATTAAACATTTAATGTTATTATACCGAATAAAGCGTGCATACACAAATTTCAATACTTATTTTTCAACAGCATAAAAAATTAGTTTCTAATAACAAATATGCAGAAGATATCAAAATCATTCCGACTCAATTTGATACATCAGAAAAAAGCCGATGTGTAAAACTCCCGTTACGTCCGGAGTTTTACACAAAAATTTAAAAAAACACCGGATATATTATTCAGCCTTATTTCCTCGTCTTCCCTTGACAAATAGGGTTAATTGATATATTATACTTTTGGGTAAGTTTGTTCTAACTATAAGTTTTTATAGCTGGTTATACTTATCTAAATATAAAGTTTTTAATGAAAAGTCAGGTTATTTTAAGAAATCTGAATTCGGGCTTTAACGGCATTTTATACTGATTTCTGATTAAAAGCTTTAAAAGGATTTTCGAGGATGATTTTC
>CAMHNT010000089.1 GCA_946186535.1 uncultured Clostridia bacterium | reverse complement strand
AGTCCGGGGGACTGTTTTCTGAGAGGGGACGCTCTGGCAGAGAGCGTCCCCTTAAACGCAAAACTTTTCGTTAAGGGTTTCGTACCCCAAGGGCACTTGGCTTCGCCGGCGCAACTTAAAATCCCACGAGGGTGCCGCCCTCGACCTGCAAGCTTTTGAAAAAGCTTGACCAAAACTTTACTGTTCCTCTTTCGGGACTTTTTTTAAAATTAAAAGCACTATAAAAACGGAGGTAATCCCAATGAAAATTATGGTAGTTGGCGGCGGCGGCCGTGAACATGCTATTATCAAGAAATTGAAGGAAAGCGAAAAGGTTTCGGAAATCTACGCTTTGCCGGGAAACGGCGGTATCGCAAGCGACGCCACGTGCGTTGATATCGGCGCTACCGATATCCCGAAAATCGTTGAGTTCGCAAAGGAAAACGGAATCGAATTCGCCGTAGTTGCTCCCGATGATCCTCTTGTACTTGGTGCGGTTGACGCGCTTGAGGCTGTCGGTATTCCGTGCTTCGGTCCTCATGCGAATGCAGCAATTATCGAGGGAAGCAAGGTTTTCTCAAAGAACCTTATGAAAAATTTTGATATCCCGACCGCTAAGTACGAGGTCTTTGATGATATTGAAAAGGCTCTCGAATATATCAAAACAGCTCCTATCCCGACTGTTATCAAGGCTGACGGACTTGCGCTCGGCAAGGGTGTTATTATCGCCGAAACAAGAGAAGACGCTGAGAATGCAGTCAAGTCGATGATGTCCGACAAAATCTTCGGCGAGAGCGGAAGCAGAGTCGTTATCGAGGAATTTCTCACGGGTCCCGAGGTTTCTGTCCTTTCGTTCACCGACGGCAAGACGGTTATTCCTATGGTTTCGAGCATGGATCACAAGCGTGCGCTTGACGGTGACAAGGGTCTCAACACAGGCGGAATGGGTACTGTTGCACCGAATCCTTACTATACGGACGAGGTAGCCGCAGAGTGTATGGAGAAAATTTTCCTCCCGACAATCAACGCTATGTCATCTCTCGGCAGACCGTTCAAGGGCTGTCTGTATTTCGGTCTTATGCTCACTCCGAACGGTCCCAAGGTTATAGAGTACAACTGCCGCTTCGGTGATCCCGAAACTCAGGTAGTTCTTCCGCTTCTGGAAAGCGACCTGTTTGAGATTATGAAGGCAACGGCAGAGGAAAGACTTTCAGAGATCGAAGTAAAATTTGCAAAGCAAAATGCATGCTGTGTGGTTCTCGCTTCAAACGGTTATCCGAAGGCTTATGAAAAGGGCTTTGAAATAAAGATAGGCGAGCTTGCAGACAACGCCGATTTCTACATCGCAGGCGCAAAGCTTGAAAACGGAAAGCTCCTCACAAACGGCGGCAGAGTTCTTAATGTTGTTGCAAAGGCAGACACACTCGAAGAGGCTATCAAAGACGCATACAAAGCAACGGAAAACATTACCTTTGACAACGCTTACTGCCGTAAGGATATCGGTCAGAGAGCACTTCAGGCCTTAAAAAAGTGATTTTTCGCTCATGACAGAATATATGACAAAGCGTGTAAATTTTTTCTGGTATTAATAGTGGCTGCTTATGTGTTATTCCTTTTGATGATGTTTGTTTTTGATCCTGCGAAAATTTCCGCACGGCATAAACGCTGTACGTATGAAAAAATCGGCACGGTTGTAGATGTGCAAATTTACGAAAATAATAACGATGACGCAGTCTCAACTTATACCTACGGTCCTGTTTATGAGTTCGAAATGAACGGTATGAAATATAGATATACCGCACTCAGGTCATTTAAGAAAAAGCCGGATATCGGTGAAAAGCATACTCTTTTTGTGAATCCAAACAATCCGGAGGTGTTCTATAATCCCGAACAGGATTCGGATTGGCTCAGAAGCGTTCGAGGAATACCGGGATAATTTCATTGGTGGGCGGCGTGATTCTGGCTGCAGTCGGAATAAAAATCAGCCGGAGCAAATCTGCCTCGATACCCGATCCGACTTACGTTGAAAACAGGAAAGATTTTTGAACGTTTATTTATTTTATTTTTATCCATATAACCAATAAGGAGGAATCCCCGTGGTTTACAGAATTTTTGTTGAAAAGAAATCGGAGCTTGCTCATGAAGCAAAAGCTCTGTGCAATGATATTAATACCCTGCTCGGCATAAAAAGCCTTGAAAATGTTCGTATTCTCAACAGATACGACGTTGACAACATCGATTCCGAGCTGTTTGATTACTGCAAGGGCACGGTTTTTTCCGAGCCGCAGCTCGATATCGTAACAGACGAGCTTGAAAACACGGACGGAGAGACGGTTTTCGCTGTTGAATATCTTCCGGGTCAGTTTGACCAGAGAGCAGATTCCGCCGCTCAGTGTATTCAGATAATTTCTCAGAAGGAAAGACCGCTTGTCCGCACGGCTAAGGTTTATATACTGTCGGGCAGTCTCTCTGATGATGAGGTTGAGCAGATAAAGAAGTATGTCATCAACCCTGTAGAGTGCCGTGAGGCTTCACTCGAAAAGTACGACACACTCGTTTCGGAGTACGATATCCCGACCGAGGTTGCAACGCTTGACGGATTCAATGCTCTTGATGAAGACGGATTGAAGACTTTCATGAACGAAAAAGGTCTGGCAATGGATCTTGACGATATCAAGTTCTGTCAGGCATATTTCAGAAGCGAGGACAGAGATCCAACTATCACTGAAATCAAGATGATCGACACATACTGGTCGGATCACTGCAGACATACTACATTTCTGACTACTATCGATGAGGCACGCTTTGAGGACGAGCTTTTACAGAAGGCATACGAGGAGTACCTCGAAACACGTAAGGCTATCGGCCGAACAAAGCCTATCAACCTCATGGATCTCGGCACGATCGGCGCAAAGTATCTTAAGCAGACAGGCAAGCTCGATAAGCTCGACGAGTCCGAGGAAATCAACGCTTGTACGGTAAAAATAAAGGTGGACGCAGACGGCGAGGAAGAGGACTGGCTTTTGCTCTTCAAGAATGAAACCCACAACCACCCGACTGAAATCGAGCCCTTCGGCGGTGCGGCAACATGTATCGGCGGCGCTATCAGAGATCCGCTTTCAGGCCGTTCCTATGTTTACGGCGCTATGCGTGTAACAGGTGCGGCTAATCCGCTCAAGCCCGTGAGCGAAACAATGAAGGGAAAGCTCCCTCAGAGAAAAATCGTTACTACTGCTGCGGCAGGCTACAGCTCCTACGGTAACCAGATCGGACTTGCAACAGGTCAGGTAGACGAGCTTTATCATGACGGCTATGCCGCAAAGAGACTTGAAATCGGCGCGGTTATTGCTGCTGCTCCTGCCGAGAATGTGAGAAGAGAACGCCCCGAGGACGGAGATATCGTTATTCTCCTCGGCGGTCGTACAGGCCGTGACGGCTGCGGCGGTGCAACAGGCTCTTCAAAGTCACACACGCTCGATTCTCTCGAAAGCTGCGGAGCAGAGGTTCAGAAGGGTAACGCTCCGGAGGAGAGAAAGCTCCAGAGACTGTTCAGAAACAAGGAGGCTTCGCTTCTCATCAAGCGCTGTAACGACTTCGGCGCAGGCGGTGTTTCGGTTGCTATCGGTGAGCTTGCCGACGGTCTTGAAATCGACCTCAACGCAGTACCGAAGAAGTATGACGGTCTTGACGGAACGGAGCTTGCAATCTCCGAGTCACAGGAGAGAATGGCTGTTGTTGTTGAGCCGAAGGACGTTCAGAGATTTATGGAGCTTGCAGAGAGTGAAAACCTTGAAGCAACAGTTGTTGCCGTTGTAAAGGCTGAGCCGCGACTTGTTATGAAGTGGAACGGCAAGGATATCGTTAACATTTCAAGAGAGTTCCTCAACTCAAACGGCGCAGAGAAGCACATTGTCATTACTCCTGATGCTCCGAAGGATTATACACGCAAGGTTGAGGGCGAGTTCGATACACTCTACAAGGAGCTTGCAGGCGATCTGAACGTATGCTCGAAGAGAGGACTTTCCGAAAGATTTGACTCCACTATCGGTGCAGGTACTGTTCTTATGCCGTTCGGAGGCAAGAATCAGCAAACTCCGATTCAGGCTATGGTTCAGAAGGTTTCAATGGAGAAGAAGCATACAATGTCCTGTTCTGTCATGGCATGGGGATACAATCCGTTTATTACGGAGAAGAGTCCTTATCACGGAGCATATCTTGCAGTAGTTGAATCTGTTTCGAAGCTCATCGCAACAGGCGCTTCCTTTGAGGACGTTTACCTTACATTCCAAGAGTATTTTGAAAGACCTAACCGTGACGGCAAGCGCTGGGGCAAGCCACTCTCAGCTCTGCTCGGTTCGCTTAAAGCACAGCTCGATCTTGAGTGTGCTTCTATCGGCGGTAAGGACTCGATGTCCGGTTCTTTCGAAAATCTTGACGTTCCTCCTACGCTCGTTTCATTCGCTGTTACTATGGATAAGACGGACAACATTATCACCAATGACTTCAAGGGTGCAGATCATAAGGTTGTACTCGTTAAGCCCGAATATGACAAGGATAATCTTCCTGTTCCTGAATCGCTGAAGGCTTTGTACAATCAGGTCACAAAGCTCATGAGAGACGGAAAGGTTGCAGCGGCTTACACACCGACATACGGCGGCGTTGCAGAGGCTGTTATGAAGATGTCGTTCGGCAACGATATCGGATTTAAGTTCAGCGACAGCGTTTCGCTTGACGAGATTTTCGGATATAACTACGGCGCATTTGTTCTCGAGCTTACCGACGATACGGATATCGGTATTGAGCTTGGCAGAACTACAGATGATAGGGCTGTAAGCTACAACGGCAAAACACTTTCAATAGACGAGCTTCTTTCAATCTATGAGAATAAGCTTGAGCCTGTTTATTCCTGTAATATTCCAATGGAGAAAAAGGATATCCCGACATTCTCCTTCAAGGCTGAAAGCTATCCGTCACCTGTTATAAAAACGGCAAAGCCGAAGGTTGTTATTCCTGTGTTCCCGGGTACAAACTGCGAATTCGATACGGCAAAGGTTCTCCGTGACGCAGGTGCGGAGCCTGAGATTATCGTTATAAACAATCTCACGGCAAATGGCATTTCCGAATCGGTTGAGTACGTTGCAAAGAAAATAAAAGAATCTCAGATCGTGTTTATTCCGGGCGGTTTCTCCGGCGGCGACGAGCCGGACGGTTCGGGTAAGTTCATCACGGCTTTCTTCAGAAACGCTGTCATTAAGAACGAGGTAACGGAGCTTCTGGAGAAGAGAGACGGTCTTATGGCAGGTATCTGCAACGGCTTCCAGGCACTCATAAAGCTTGGTCTCGTTCCTTTCGGAAAGATTATCGATACCGATGAGAACTGCCCGACTCTGACATTCAACACAATAAGCCGTCACCAGTCACGTCTCGTTCGCACAAGAATCGCTTCCAACAAGTCCCCGTGGCTTATGGAAACAAATGTCGGCGATATCTACACAGTTCCGATTTCACACGGCGAGGGACGATTCCTTGCAAACGATGATGTTCTTTCTCAGCTTGCGGAGAACGGTCAGATCGCTACTCAGTACGTTGACCTGAACGGCAATCCGACAAACGATGTTCGCTTCAACCCGAACGATTCAGTATTTGCTATCGAGGGTATCACATCACCCGACGGCAGAGTTATCGGTAAAATGGGTCACTCCGAGCGTATCGGCGACGGTCTTTACAAGAACGTTGAGGGTACCTATGAAATGGGTATGTTCAGATCGGCGGTTAAGTATTTTAAGTAATTGATTTTGCCCTATAGTAAGAGGCATAATAACTTGCTTTTTTCTTTTGGCGGAGCGAATTCGGAAAAAGTTTTGATCCAACTTTTTCAAAAGTTGGCGGGGTGCATGGGGCAGAGCCCCCTGCTCGCTCGTCGCAACGAGCGAAATTCCCTATACTTAAGCCCTTTGCAAGGGGTGAATCTGAAAATAGTCCGGTGGACTGTTTTCAGAGAGGGGACGCTTTGGCAGAAAGCGTCCCCTAATAAAAGAGAAGCAAGCTTTATTTTAATATAGCCTGTTCGTGGAGTCAGGGGTACTTGACTCCACGAACGAGGATCCAGAGAGCGGCATAACAAAGTATATTGTATTGAGGAAAAACGAAAACGGCTGGTCGGTTGAAAGCGAGGGTTACTGATTTTTTGAGGTGATTTGATGAGGTACGGTTCGATATATCTTGTTGTCAGGGATTTTGAGAAATCGCTGGATTTTTATGAAAAGATTTTGGATATGAAAGTGAGTGCTTCAAACGACACACGCTTTGCAGTTTTTAATAGCAGCGGTCTTAATATCTGTCTGATGAACGGATACTACGACAATTATCATAAGGATAGAATAAAAACCAAAGGTGAGTATTACCCCGAATATGATGATATGAGTATAATCGCCGATAGTGAAAACAGCAGAAAGATTTTTATTAATCTCGGTGTTGCCGACTTGAAAGCTGAGTACGAGAGAATAGAAGAACTTGGAATAGCATCAGATTTGACGCCTATCCGATATATTGAGGTGTTCTCACCGTATTGGTATTTCACCTTTAAAGACCCGGACGGAAATCCCATTGAGATAACAGGCGGTTACAGTGAATAAATACCGTTACATTAACGGGTATCAATAATTGTTAATATCCGTATAAAAAGGAGAAAGATAAATGTATAAAAGTGATATAGAAATTGCACAGTCTGTAGAAATGAAAAATATTACCGAGATTGCCGATACCGCCGGCATAGAGCAGAAGTATCTCGAGCAGTACGGAAATTACAAGGCTAAAATTGACCTGTCGCTCATGAAAGAGAGTGACAGAAAAGAGGGTAAGCTCATACTCGTTACGGCTATAACCCCGACCCCGGCAGGCGAGGGCAAAACCACAACCACTATCGGTGTTGCGGACGGTCTGAGAAAAATCGGAAAGAATGCTGTTGTCGCTATGCGTGAGCCGTCACTCGGTCCTGTTTTCGGAATTAAGGGCGGTGCAGCAGGCGGCGGCTATGCTCAGGTTGTTCCAATGGAGGATATCAATCTTCACTTCACAGGCGACTTCCACGCAATCGGTGCGGCCAACAATCTCCTTGCGGCTATGCTTGACAACCATATCTATCAGGGAAACGCTCTCAATATCGACCCAAGAAGAATTACATGGAAACGCTGTGTAGACATGAACGACAGACAGCTCCGCTTTGTAACGGACGGACTCGGCGGCAGGGTCAACGGCGTTCCCCGTGAGGACGGCTACGACATTACGGTTGCTTCCGAAATTATGGCTGTGCTCTGCCTTGCAACGTCAATTACCGATCTTAAAGAAAGACTTTCTCGTCTTATTGTCGGCTATACCTACGATGAAAAGCCCGTTACGGCAGGCGATTTAAAAGCTTCGGGCGCAATGGCGGCTCTCCTTAAGGACGCTATCAAGCCGAACCTCGTTCAGACTCTGGAGGGAACTCCTGCTCTCGTTCACGGCGGCCCGTTCGCAAATATCGCTCACGGATGTAACTCCGTTATCGCAACTAAAATGGCAATGAAGCTCGGTGAGTACGCTATCACTGAGGCAGGCTTCGGAGCCGATCTCGGAGCCGAAAAGTTCCTTGATATCAAGTGCCGCTATGCAGGTCTTACTCCGTCGGCTGTCGTTATCGTTGCGACTGTGCGTGCGCTTAAAATGCACGGTGGTGTTGCAAAGGCCGATCTGGGTGAAGAAAACCTCGAGGCTCTCGAAAAGGGTATCCCAAATCTTCTCCGCCACGTTTCTGCTATCAAGAACGTTTATAAGCTTCCTTCGGTCGTTGCAGTCAACCGCTTCCCGACAGATACGGATGCAGAGATTGACCTTATTATAAGCAAGTGTAAGGAACTCGGCGTTAACGTTCGTCTTTCCACTGTTTGGGCAGACGGCGGAAACGGCGGTATCGAGGTTGCAAAAGAGGTTGTGAGACTCTGCGAGGAGGAGCAGGGCGATTTCACCTATAGCTATGAGCTTGACGATACAATCGAAAATAAAATCGAGGCTATTGTTAAGAAAATTTACGGCGGCGACGGCGTAATCTTCGATGCAAACGCATCAAAACAGCTTGCTCAGATCAAGTCTCTCGGTTTCGATAAGCTTCCTGTCTGCATGGCGAAAACACAGTACAGCTTCTCTGACGACGCCACGAAGCTCGGCGCACCGGAGAACTTCAAGGTGACTGTACGCAACCTTAAAATTGCGGCAGGCGCAGGCTTCATAGTTGCTCTCACCGGCAATATTATGACAATGCCGGGATTGCCGAAGTCGCCAGCAGCGGAGAGAATAGATGTAGATGAAAACGGAGTAATAAGCGGATTGTTTTAAATGGCTTTCGGCAAAATGAATTGCCGA
>CAMHNT010000088.1 GCA_946186535.1 uncultured Clostridia bacterium | reverse complement strand
CTCTTCCGATCTTTACGGCTACTGCCGAATAAGCACACGCAAGCAGTCTATCGAAAGGCAGATACGAAACATAAAAAACGAATACCCTAATGCCGTAATAATAGAAGAAGCCTATACGGGTACTTCTCTAAACCGCCCCGAATGGAACAAGCTTTCCAAAAAGCTCAAGGAAAACGATACCGTTATATTTGACAGTGTAAGCAGAATGAGCAGAAATGCAGCAGAGGGCTTTAAGTTATACAAAGAATTGTTTGAAAGACGAATTCGTCTTATTTTCTTGAAGGAACGGCATATTGACACGGAAGCTTATAAGGACGCACTTAACGGGATCGTATCACAGCCTTTTTCATCGGGCGACGACGCTGCCGATGAGCTTGTGAACGCTATCATGAGCGCCGTCAGCAAGTTTATGATGAATAAGGTTGAGCAGGACATTTACAAGGCATTCGAGCAATCGGAAAAGGAAGTTGACGATCTGCGGCAGCGTACACGTGAGGGAATAGAAACAGCCCGTCTGAACGGCAAGCAAATCGGAACTATCAAAGGCACAACGCACGAAACGAAAAAAAGCAAAGCCGTCAAACCGCTTATCATTAAATACAGCAGAGATTTTGAGGGAACGCTTTCCGACAAGGACTGTATGAAGCTGATCGGGTTGGCAAATAACACATTTTACAAATACAAAAGAGAGTTGAGGGAATCAATATTATGAACATATATTTTGTATCGGGAGATGTTTTCGAAATGGAGGCTGACGCACTTGTGTTTTCGGCAAATAAAGAACCGATCATAGGCGGCAGCTTGGACGCTTCAATATACAAGCATACAAACAGAGAGCAGCTGCTTGAAGCAAGAAAGGCACACGGCACTATTAAAAGCGGAAATGCCTGCATGACGGAAAGCTTTGGTCTGAGAGGATATAAATGGCTCATTCATGCTGTTTCCCCAGTCTATCAGCCAAAGCATCCTACAAGCACCACGAATCAACTTAAGAAATGCTATCTTGCCGCACTCACTCTCGCAGAAGAAAAAGGGCTTAAACGTCTTAACTTCACTCTTCTTGGCGGAGGTGCAAAGGGCTTTTCAAATCGCCGGGCAAAATCTGCCGCACGATCTGCGATTGAAGAATATTTTGCAGAAAACCCTGACAGTTCTATCAAGTATGTAACAATTGTCGAATACAAAAAAGAGGACGAGTATCAAGCTCTGATCGAATGCAACAACTGCTTGAGAAGGCTGTATGAACTTCTGCCGCAAATAAGCGGAGGCGAACATCTCTTGGAGCAGACATCACAGCTTGGTGCTGTCAAAAATGCCGTTGTTGAAAAACTCATGCAGTACACCTTGACGGAAACAGAACTGTTCAAGAGAAAATATGAAGCAGACAAGCAGGAATACATGAAAACTCATTCCATCTATAATATGACATTTGAGGATCATATTTATTCACAGCTTGTTATTCGTCCGAAGGATACTACCAATACGCAGTTTTCAGAGCGGATTTTTATTCGCAATGATTCAGACGTATCCAAAATATTCAATTATATATCAAATCCTAACTGCAGGAATCAAGTCAAGTCTTTTTTAAGTAAACGAATGAATGTTTTAAAATTAGGGTTAGGATTGAATCTTTCATACGAAGACACATGCCGATTGATGTGGTCGCAAGGACACGATTTTCCTTCGAACTATATGGATTATGAAATCGCCAATTCGTATATTCAAACAGGGTTACAGGATGCTGCATTAAGGGATTATGAATATGAATTCCGAAGCGCAAGGAATCCGAGTGAAGAAAATAAGAGTGTTGAAAAATGACAGCTATTCAACCACCGCAAAGTCGATAACGATTTTGCGGTGGTTGTGTTTTTATCCCAAGAGGTTGGGATGAGAACCCAAGAAAGAATTTATTAAACCTGATATAATACAATCACAGCAACAGCTGAACACAAAAAGAAAGAGGTATTTCAAGATGGAAAACAACACAAACAACATTTACGGCAGCACACAGGACAACGGCAGAGAAATCCGCACACACGGCGTTATTGCAGCAATTTTCACTGCACTTTCGGTGATTGCCACCATCGCGCTTACGATAGATTTTCTCGTAAACGGCGATGCAGAGTCATTCGGTGAAGCAATTATTTCAGGTGCGATGCTCGGATTCGTATTCGGAGGCTGGATCCCCGGCTTGACTCACATCAAGTCGGTGTTCGGAAAGATCAAGAAGCTGCTCTACATTTTTCCGGTAGGCTGGGCGTTTTTCCTTGTACTTATAATCGGAATCCCCTACCTCGGCGGCTGGATATTTATGCTCACCGACCTTGTAAAATTCATCAGATCAAAAAAGGAGAACAACTAAAATGAATCTACCCGATAAGATCTACTTTGAAAGCGCAAGCGGCGGCAAGGAGTTCGACCTCACAGCCGTCCATGCAGAACAGGGGAATATCTTCCTCAATGGAGATATCACCACAAACACAGCGCTTCGCTTTGCTTCAATAATGAAATATCTGCAAAGCAAAGGAAAGGAGGTAACGATCTACTTAAACTCTCCCGGCGGCGAGGTCACGGCAGGGCTTATGATCTACGACATCATACGAAGCTACCCATATGAGCTGAAGATCGTCTGCACCGGACTTGCCGCAAGCATGGGTGCGATCATCTTGGCAGGCGGCAGGAAAGGCAAGCGGTTTATCCTTCCCCACTCCAAGGTAATGATCCACGAGCCGCTGATCTCAAACGGCTTCGGCGGTTCTGCAACTACGATCAAGCAGAATGCGCAGATAATCCTCGATGTAAAGCGGTGTCTCAACGAGATACTCGCAAAACACACCGGCAAAAGCCTTGAAGAGATCGACAAGGCAACTGCATTCGACAACTATATGACGGCAGAAGAAGCTGTTGATTTCGGCATCTGTGACGCCATAGGCAATATCTATTAATCATTTGGCATAAACTTTGTTGACAAATCTGTGATGTAAATTTCGCAGTTATGTATCGGCATTGTTTTACTCTCAAAGATATTACATTAACTGCGAAATTTTACTCCCGTATTTTGTCACATGGTTTATGTGAGATAAATTCAAGGAGGAACACAAATGAATAATAACCACTACTATTTTGACAGCATTTACGGCGTTGATGAGGAATATGAAAAACCTTTCTACATCACGCCCAAAAGCGAAACGGACCTTTTCAACAAGACCGATTTTATTTTTGCAAAGAATTCGCGCCGTCAACTCGATGATTATGTCACAAAGCTCAATAACAATGTAATCGTCATGGGCACGAGCGGATGCGGAAAAACTACAAGCTTTGTTGAACCTAACATCAGGCAGACGGTAGGTATTCCCATTATTTCAGACTCCAAGGGGAATCTTGTCAGAAAACACGGCAGGTTTTTGGAGGAGGAGGGCTACCACGTTTTGATAGTTGACTTCAAAAATCCGGAGCGTTCCGCACGGTACAACCCGTTGGCTAATATAAAAACAACACAGGATATTCTTCGTATCGCCAATACGATCACATACAGCTGTTCGAGCGATACAGCCTACAGTTCGCTTGACCCATTCTGGGATCAGAATACCGTGACGTTTATCTCTGCTTTGATAGGATATATGGTAGAAACAGACTATGAGCCGATGAATTTCAGAGGAATTCTGTCACTGCTTGGAGAAAGCGAACGCTTCACTCGCAGGCTGATAACGTCGGACGGAGAACGCCGCACCACGGAAAAAGCCTCGCTGCTTGCAGACCGCTTTGAAGAGCTTTACAAGAAAAATCCAAAATCTTGGGCATATGAGCAGTTTCGCAACGTCAATGCCGCCTCAGAAAAGACATTCGATTCGTTTCGGGTCTGCATAAATGCAAAATTTTCCAATTTTACCACCGAGGAAATCGATCTGATGATGTCCGGCAACGACATAGATTTTGAAAAGCTCGTCGATGAAAAATTTGCGCTGTTCGTTATCCAAAGCGACTGCGACCGCTCTATGGACGGACTTGTAAACCTTTTCTTTTCACAGGCGATAAACAGCCTTTGCCGAATCGCCGACAGGTGCAAAAACAGCCGCCTGCCGATACCCGTTCGCTTCTTCCTCGATGACTACGGCGCAACAACCGTAATCGACAATCTCGACACTATCATTTCCACTATCCGCTCACGTGCTATTTCGGTATCTCTGATGCTTCAATCGGAATCACAGCTTCTAAAGGGCAGGCAGGGCACCGACAAAACGATACTTGCCAACTGCGACACATATATATACATGGGAGGCAACGATATTGAAACTGCCGAAGCGGTAAGCCGCCGCTGCAACAAGCCGCTTGAACAGGTGCTTTATATGCCCGTAGGTCACTGCTGGGTGTTTGAGCGAGGAAAAAAGCCGGTATTTTCAGAAACGGCAGAGAGGATTGATTTTGAACACGAAAAGCTGTTATATTAAACTTAATGCAGACTCTCTGCGTATAGCTGTACAGAGAGTCTGTACAAAGGAGGACGAATGTAATGAACGATAAAAAATTCGGGTGGATCAGAGAAGATATCGACACCTCGGCAATAGAGGAACGGCTTCCCGTCAGACTCCGGAAAATGATAGACAAGCTTAGGCTGGCAGATATAAGAGGCGATAAAGAAGCATGGGAGAGTGCGAACTGCAATCTTGCGGTATACCTTAAAATATACTACACCGACAGCAGGGAATTATCCTACGATGAATGGAAAACGCTTCACGACAAGTACCGTCTGCTGATTTACTTAGATTAACAACATAAAGGAGAGATCGCACCTTGACCGAAAAAAGCTTTATCAAGGAGGACAAAGCCATGAGCAACAACAAATATGCCGTAAGCATCAACACCATAAACGCAATTATAGACCTTAAGGCAGAGGCGGAGCGTCTTTACGAGGATCCCGAGCAGACTATTCTTCTGACCCCGAACGATCTTCAAGCCGTATACAATGCCGCCGACAGCATGACACGCACCGCAAAGCCTGCCGCTATTCGTGATGTTAAGGACGCACTCATAAACGCAAAACCTATAAAACCAAGTGAGATCGATATTTATATTCCTCACCGTGATACTCCGAAAACGACAGCTCGCTTTATGAAGCTCGCAAAAGATGGGCTGCCGCATCTGAAAGGGCTGTGGCTTCTTACAGATTATTCATCGAATGATATATGCTATTCCGGACCGGAGATAATCATAGATACCGTGTTTGATAAGGAAGATATTGTCAATCAGCGGCTGAGGCTCGATTCCGCTATAGCAAAACACTTTCTTTATCACGAATGGAGAAAAATCCGGCTGAAGGAGGACGTACTCCGCGAGGGGAAAACAGGCTTCGACCTCAGACTTGTCCGCGAGATTCTCGAAGGCGAGTACGCAGGATATACCTTGACCCGTCAATAGAAAGAGAGGGACAGAATAATGAACAGTAACACGGAAATGTTTGAAGGCAGAGTGCAGACATTATACACAGCAAGAGGCGCTGATTAATTCAGCACCCCTCGTTTCAGAAAACTATTCATTTACTTTAAGCGCATTGGATAAACAAAATTTAGTATAATATACTGATAAAAAGCGGTCGGTTCATTAATGTGAGCCGACCGCTTTTGCTGTTTTATTTATGCGATATAATAATTATAAAATTGTCCGATAACACTAACGGAGTATTAACTCTGACGTCCGCTTTGCGTGAGCCTGCGCTGAAGTGCAGAACGGAAATCACAGCATAGTCAAGCCCGAAAAACACATAGCCAATACCGCAGCACAAAGCCTCTTGTTCATAACTTTACTCCTTAACAGTCGTTTCGTAAGAATACTCCGCAATATTTTTTGTTACACAGTCGTTAAACATACTGTCGAGATCGGCGTAGCCAGTGTATGTATAAAATTCGACATCGCCCCAGTAATATTCGCCGTATGCGCTCTTGACTGTTACGCCGTATGAGTTCGGCATCTGAACGTCACTCAAATTCACCGAACAGGTGCCGTCGGGAAGGATCATAATGTTGTTGAAGCAGCAGTAGATATAGTACGTTTCCTCTCCCGTTTCTTCCTTTGTATCTTTGTTTGCCCCAGCTTTTACCCCCTTAACGCTTACCGTATTTTTATAAACGCAGTAGAGAATATTATTTTTTGATGTTGAAAAGCCCTCCTTAGGAGTGAGAAAATAATAACCCACAAACTCGGACTTTTTCAGCAATTTGCCCTCTTCCCAGCCTGCTGCGGACGCTGTAATGCTGTCCTTCGACTGGTTTTGCATTTTTTCTTTTGTTTCATCGGGAATATCGTCGAGCTTCATAGCGTAGCTTGCCAAGCCTTCAACCGTGTATTCGTTTTCCGTTTTTGAAAACACCTTTCCATGTTCGGCAGCGTATTCGCTCATGCCATATTTCGGTTCAGCCGTAACGGTCACCTTATCGCCGTTTGAAAGCCCAGAATACTTGTCGACAGAGAATGTGATATCCTCCTGCTCCGACGAAAACAATGCGGTACCGTTCGGGGCAACGCCGTCAAACGTGATCTTCGCACCCTCAAACGGGTCAAACTCCTCAACCTTTTCAAGCCCCTCGACAGTCACCGTAATAGGCTTGCCGATAAGATCAAAGGCGTATTCGTCCGCCAAGCTGTCGATCTTCGGTGTGACCGTGACCGTGTCTCCGTTTGAAAGACCCTCATCCGGTTCTATATCATACTCGACCACAGCCTCAAGAGCAAACTCAATTTGCTCTATCTGCTCACTTGTCACGCTTTTTGCTTTGCTGTAATAATCCTGCACGTCGCTGATCCAGTCGTATTCGTTTTCAAGATCGCACACGCCGTAACCATCGCTGCCGCTGAAGCTTACTTTCATTGTTTCGGTAACATCAAACGATCTTCTGCCACAGGCAGTCAAGGCAACGCATAACATAACCGCTGCAATCGCCGCTGACGCAATTCTTTTGTTCATGATAAAAACTCCTTTTCAAATAATAGATTTCTCGGTCTTACCATCTCCATCTTGCCGCTCTCGCTTCTTCTCTCGCTTCTTTAGCGTAAAGAGCACCCACCAATGCAGCCTGTTCAACTCGGTTCTGGTGCATTTCTGTTTCAAGCATATTGATACAATCTCTCAGCGTATCGGCGCGATTGTTGCGAACATACTCCGCAATTTTCAAAATACAGCCCGCATTTCGGTAGTCAACAGGTACCCACGAAATCGAAGGATCATTTAAAACCTTCTCATACTCTTCATTCAAAGAAGAAAGCAGTTTCTTCTTTTTAGCCGCATAAAACATGTGATAGGCATAAACAGCGATGATAACCACACCGACCCAAAAATCACCGGCAGCGCTCGGATGACCTTTTTTGAACTCATCTATTCCGCCAAAAATACAGAGCACCCCAAACGCAGCAAGAAGCGTCATCCAGATCCTCGGTTTCCATTTACGTATTTTTTCTTCCGTAGCTTCGATTTTGTCCTCAAGCTCACCGAGCTTTGAAACAACCTCAGTCGAGCCGTTTATTGCGGATATCAACTGTTCCCTTTCGTTCATTTAAAACCCTCCTGAACAAAATAAATTTCTACTGTGATTTTAACACAAAGTAGTTGCAGTTGTCAATAGTTACAGCTAATATTTGTTTTAACTTTTACATATTTCGATGATGATATAAGATTATAATATATTTATGAAAGGTTGGTCAGAATGGGACAAATCATTATCACACTCGATGAATATCGAAAAATGCAGGGCGTAAGCAAGTACAGCATAATCAAAAACTGCGGAGTCAGTGCCACTCAGCTCAACAGCTACTGCAACAATAAAATAACACGGGTCGATCTGCCCGTGCTTGCTCGTATATGCGATTATTTATGCTGCGAAATTTCCGATTTGCTCGAATATGTGCCGGACGCACCGGAGAAGGAACCGGAACACGATATTGATATATGAAAAAGGCGACGCCGATGTGACGTCTCCTTTTTCAATTTCTTTTGTGTTATTGATTAGCTTTATCGCGCAATAGTTTTCGAGAAAATATTGAAATTCCTCATATCTCGCTCGGTGCAGTAGACTGCAAATTCGACTGCTGTAAAGTATTTGCGGTACTCCGTCAGCGCATCATTCATAGCTCTTGCAACGGTTCCGGGGTCGTTTTCAAACGCACCGCAGCCGAACGCACCTAATATTAGAATGTCCTCATTACTCAAAGCAGCCGTGTGCATAATATGCTTTGCCCTTTTCAGGTGCAGTCTGTACAGCTCATCCAATGTCAGCGACACGCTGTTCACATATTCGGTATTATATGCATTCCCCGTTTTCTTTCTGAGGTTGGGTGCAGCACAGGTGATAACATCTACCGTCACACGATCCTGTTCTTTCAGACGTTTAGGTGAGTCATCATCCGACTTGCATATCACGATATCCGGCGTGTAAATACAGGCGTCTGTGTGGAGAGGATCGCCGCTCTGCCTGTTCACACCGTAAAAGCTTTGCCA
>CAMHNT010000087.1 GCA_946186535.1 uncultured Clostridia bacterium | reverse complement strand
CAAAGTCTTTTCGGTCTGATTTCCGCAATACTTCGTCATCAGCCTTGAAATACGTCAGTATTCCTGCGGCTTCTTCCTTGTCTTGCGAAAATCATCCTCGAAAATCCTTTTAAGCTTTTAATCAGAAATCAGTATAAAATGTCTGTACGTTTTTTTATTTTTTATATATTTATCCGATATCAAGTTCCGACAGCTTCTCATAAAGCATTCTCAGCGCCTTTCCTCTGTGACTGAGACTGTCCTTTTCATCAGCCGAAAGCTCGGCGAACGTCTTTCCGCTGTCCGTCAGGAAAACAGGGTCATATCCGAAACCGCCGTCGCCCTTCGGTGCCTCGGCGATAATTCCGTCACAGCTGCCCTCTGCCGTGATTACGGTATTTTCATCGATAATGCAGCAGATTGAACTGACGAAATGAGCCGTTCTCTTCTCTTTCGGAACACCCTCCAGATTTTTCAGAAGCTTGTTTATTCTGTCCTCATCCGTTGCGTTTTCTCCGGCATATCTTGCGGAATAAACTCCCGGCTCACCGTTCAGAGCGTCAACCGTAAGTCCCGAATCATCGGCAACCGACGGAAGCCCCGTCTTTCTGAAAGCGGCGCTCGCCTTTATGAAAGCGTTCTCGGCAAATGTTGTTCCCGTCTCTTCAACGTCGTCAAGAGTAATCCCCTCGCTTTTCGCCGTGACAGCCGTAACACCGAGCGGATTCAGAATCCTGTCAAGCTCGGCAACCTTTCCTTTATTGTTTGAAGCAATTATAAATTTAGTCATCTTTTTCAACCTCGAAAAGCGCCTTTGCAAAATCCTTCGGACTGAACGGCTGGAGATCGTCGATCTGCTCGCCCACTCCGATATATTTAACCGGAACGTCAAGCTCCTCCTTGATGGAAAGAACTACGCCGCCCTTCGCCGTACCGTCGAGCTTCGTGAGAACGATACCGGTAATGCCTGCGGCATTCTTGAACTCTCTCGCCTGATTTACGGCATTCTGACCTGTAGTTGCGTCAAGTACAAGCAGAACCTCCTTGTCAGCTTCGGGAAGCTCCCTGTCAATAATTCTGCTGATTTTTGCAAGCTCGTCCATAAGATGCTTCTTGTTGTGAAGTCTGCCTGCGGTATCGGCAATTATAACGTCAGCCTTTCTCGACTTTGCAGCCTGAATGGAATCGAAAACGACAGCCGCCGGGTCCGAGCCTTCCTTCTGCTTTACGATATCACAGCCGCTTCTTTCCGCCCACACTTCAAGCTGGTCGATAGCCGCCGCACGGAATGTGTCGGCAGCCGACAGCAGAACCTTTTTGCCTTCCTGTCTGAGGTTGCTTGCGAGCTTTCCTATAGTCGTAGTCTTTCCGACGCCGTTGACGCCAATGACAAGTATGATCGACGGTTTGGTGCTTATGTTAAGCTCCTGACCGCCCTCGAGCATTTCGGCAACAATTTCCTCGAGAAGTCTGTGAACGTCATTCGGATTCGTCACGCCCTCTTTTTTAACTTTTTTTCTGAGCTCCTCACAGATTTGCTGCGATGTGTTTATTCCGACATCACCCATAACAAGCAGCTCCTCAAGCTCTTCGAAAAGCTCCTCGTCTATTTTTGTAAAGGATTTCAGCATAGTATCGATCTGACCGACAACAGAATCTCTTGTCTTTTTCAGACCCTCTTTAATTTTTGCAAATAAACCCATATTATCACCTTTTTTTATATTATTAAATCCAGCTTCGGTGAAGCGAAGCCGTAAAAGTTTTCTCTCAAGCCTTTTCAAAGGTATCCCAAGGGTACTTCCTTCGGGGCGCCTACAGATTCCAAAGACAGCGTCTCCCAATTCCGGTCAACTACCTTAATTCCAATTTATCTCAAATTCGTAAATCCTGCCGCAACCTCGCTTGAATGAAGCTCGAGCAGTTTTGAAATACCCTCGTCCTGCATTGTTACGCCGTAAAGCACGTCTGCTTCTTCCATTGTACCACGTCTGTGAGTGATAAGTATGAACTGAGTGTTATCGTTCATTCTCCTCAGGTACTGTGCAAAACGGTCAACATTCACCTCATCGAGCGCCGCTTCGATCTCGTCCATGACGCAGAACGGCGCAGGGCTTACCTTCATAATCGCAAAATACAGCGCAATAGCCACAAGCGCTCTCTCACCGCCCGAAAGCAATTCAAGATGCGATACAAGCTTTCCCGGAGGATGGCATTTTATGTCAATACCGCTGTTGAGAATATCCTCCTCATTCGTAAGCGACAGCGAAGCGTTTCCGCCTCCGAAAAGCTCCTTGAAGGTTTCGCCGAAGTTTTTGTTTATCATAGCGAACCGCTCGATAAAAATCTCCTTCATCTGCTTCGTCAGATCACCGATGAGAGAAATGATTTCCTTCTTCGATTTTTCAACGTCTGCGACCTGAGTTTTCATGAACTCGTATCTCTCCGAAACCTCTTTGTATTCGTCAATCGCCGCAACGTTAACGCTGCCCAAAGCCTTTATTTTTGACTTGAGCTCACTCAGACGCTTCTGCGCCGCCGAAATATTTTCAACCTTCACGGCAGTTTCCTGTGCCTGTCTCGGAGTCAGTTCATACTCGTCCCAAAGCTTTCTCGTAATATCGTCATACTGCTTGTTGAGGTTATTTTTGCGCTCTTCCAGTCGTGCAAGCTCCTGACCGATATTCTCCTTTTCGGCTGACTTGTCACGCTCAAGCTTTCTCAGCTCGGCGTTACGTTTTTCAAGCATTGCACGTTTGCCGCTTAAGTCGGCTATTCGTTCATTGTTATATGCAACGTCACGTCTTAGCTTCGATTCCTCGCTGCGCAGTCCAAGGATAGTATTTTCGGTATCCTTGTTGAGCTTTTGAGCCTTGTCGATATCGTCGAGTATCTCCGCACGCTTGATTCCGTGATCGGAGCCTGTCAGCTCTGCGGCGGCAATCTCCGCCTTTAACGCTTCGATGTCCTTGTTCAGCGCAACCGTTTCAAGCTTGATATCCTGAAGCTCGCTTGTGAGCGATTCTCTTTTTTCGTTTTGCTGAGCCATTTCCCCGGAAAGGCTGTCGATGTTTTTCTGAGCCTCCCCGATATCCTTTTCGACTTTTTCAAGCTCGGTTTCAGCCTTTGAAAGCGACTCGTTCAGGAACTCGCTCTTTTTCTCAAGATCCGACTTCTCACGTTTCAACTCGTCAATAGTCTCCGAAAGCGTTCTTATCTGCTCCTCGGCGGATTTACATTCCGCTTCGATTCTGAACTTGTCCTCCTGAATCCGCGAAAGACTTGTTCTGGCCTCAACGAGCTTTGCTTCTGCGCTTCCGCATTCCGCCTGAGTCTGAGTGAAAAGCTTTTTGTTTTCCGAAAATTTTTCGTTAAGCTCAGCAAGCTTTTTCTTGTCCTTTTCAATCTCTCCGACACGGCTCAGAAGTCCTGTTTTCCGGTTAAGCGAACCGCCGGTGAGTGAACCGCCTGCATTCACAACCTGACCGTCAAGAGTAACCACTCTGAAGCGATAGCTGTAACGCCTTGCGATCTCAACGGCGCAGTCGAGATTTTCCGCAATGCATATTCTTCCGAGAAGCGACCTCAGAATACCGTTATACTGCGGCTCGCAGGAACAGAGTGTGCTTGCGACTCCGACAAATCCTCTGCACGCTTCAAGACCTTTTTCCTGAAGCTCACTGCCCTTTATGGTCGACATCGGCAAAAACGTCGCACGGCCTGCGTCTCTCTTTTTAAGGAACGCAATAGCACGCTTTGCGTCCTCTTCGGTGGCTGTGACGATGTTCTGCATAGCCGCACCGAGAGCCGTCTCTATCGCCACCGCATACTCCGTCGGAACCTTTATAACTCTCGACACAGGTCCGTGAATTCCCTGAAGCACACCGTTTCTCGCTTCCTTAACGACAACCTTTACGCTCTGATTGAAGCCCTCAAGATTTCTTTCGAGATTTTCAAGGAAAGAGATATGACGCTGAACCTCGTTGATATCGAGATTAAGCTTGTCTCCGAAAGTCTTTATCTCGTCACGTTTTTTCTGCTTCTGCATAAGCATAAGCTCACAGCCCTTTACGGAATTCGTGAGCGAGTTGAATCCGTCGCCTGCTTCGCTGCGCATGGCTTTATAATCCTCAAAAGCTTCCTTCTGCTCGTCAAGCAGTCTGATTTTAGTATATAACGTCTGGTCGATATTTGCAAGTCTTGATTTAACATCAGAAATTGAAGACGAACCGGTCATTTTCGCAACCCTTGCATTTGCAAGCTCGATATTAAGACGAGTAAGCGTAGAATTATATTCATTCAGAAGCGACGAACTTTTTCCGTCATTCTCGACGAGACTCGACAGAAGCATTGTTGTCTTGTTGAACTCGTCCTTTTTCTCCTCGAGAGTCTGTTCATAGTCCTTTATCTTCTGCTTTTTCTCTTCGGCTTCCTTCTTGATATTTTCGCATACAAGGTCAAGTTGGTCAAGGTCGTTGTTAAGCCGTTCGATACTCGAAAGATTGTGCTTGATATTATTTTCTTCAACGGATACTTTTGCTCTTATTTCGCTGACCTGCTGTTCGAGGCCTGCATTGACCCTTCTGATCTCGTCCATTTTCGCCGAAAATTCACCTGTGGAATTGTATATATCCTCGGTTTCCTTTTCGATTCCCTCAAGAGTTTTCACCGCGCTTTCGTGCTGAGCACGTGCAACGGTTATTTTATCCTCCTGTTCTCTGAGGATCTTGCTCGACTTCTCCAAGGTATCTACCCAGAGAGCAATTTCCAGTCCCTCTTTTTCCTTTGCATATTCGAGATACGCTTTAGCCTTAGCCGCCTGTTTTTCGAGAGGGCCGACTCTGTCCTCGAGTTCGGTGAGAATATCACGGAGTCTCAGAAGATTTTCCTCGGTCTGACTGAGCTTTCTTTCAGCTTCCGTTTTTCTGTATCGATATCGTGAAATACCCGAAGCCTCTTCAAAAATCTCTCGTCTGTCCTCGCTTTTTGAAGCGACGATACTGTCTATTTTACCCTGACTTATCATCGAGTATCCGTCACGTCCCAGACCTGTATCCATAAAAAGCTCATGGATATCCTTAAGTCTTACGGACGCCTTGTTAATAAGATACTCGCTGTCGCCGGAACGGTAGTAACGTCTTGTCACCGCAACGCTGTCGCCGTCGAAAGCCAGTGCCCTGTCCTTATTGTCGATAGTCAATGTAACCTCGGCATATCCGACTTTTTTCCTGTTATCCGTGCCGTTGAAAACAACGTCCTCCATTTTCGAACAGCGAAGCGCTTTCGGCGACTGTTCGCCGAGAACCCAGCGGATAGCGTCGCTGATATTGCTTTTTCCCGAACCGTTAGGTCCGACAACAGAGGTAATACCCTTATCAAAGGTCAATTTAGTTTTATCAGGAAAGGTCTTAAACCCCTGTATCTCCAAAGATTTTAAAATCATTTTTTTACCCCGATTCCGAACATACTCTTGACATAAACCATCGCCCGTTTTTTTACTGCGATTCCGAACGTACTCTTGACATAAACCATCGCCCGAGGATAGGAAGGATTCCCGGTCAGGGTTTTTCACTATCCTACTTTCTGGACTTTTCCGACTTTTTTACTGCGGTTCCGCACGGAAGTCGATTTTCTCGACTATACCGAACATAATCTTTACATAAAGCAAAAAGATAAATTTATTCTTTTTCCTTTACTATTCCACCACAATTTCATACCCGGAAACCGCTGCGTCCTGCACAATCCTGACGTCAAATCCCATATTCTTAATTTTAAGAATATTCGACCTTTTCTGACCGACAAATTTCGAAACGCCTGACGGATTTACACGAACCTTTAAAATACTGCCCTTCCTGAAATTTCTCTCCCCGGCTATCCTCAGAAACTCGTCAAGCATGATTTTGCTTTCGCAAAGCTCCTTGAATGCAGGGTGATAATTATCAAACAGCATTCCCTTTTCCAGTTCATCGCTGTAATGAAGCCCGAGTCGGATAACCTCTATGTTATTTTCCGAAAACATTTTCAGCAATAAAGCACACAGATTAACCGACTCATCAAGACCGGCCGGCTTGAACTCACCGCTTTCATACAAATCCCCGAGCATTGTTCCCTTGAGCGTAACGGTAGGATAAATTCTCACTGTATCCGGTTCAAGAGAAATTATCTCCTTTGCGGTGAAAATATCCTTTTCGGAATCACTTCCGTAAAGTCCCGTCATCATCTGGAGTCCAAGAGAAAATCCATAGCTCTTTATAAGCCGTGAAGCATTTTTCACGTCATCCGAAGTATGTCCTCTGAGATTGACTTTCAAAACATCATCGCACATACTCTGTGCGCCAAGCTCAACAGCGGTAACGCCGTAGCTTTTCAGAATATTCAGAACTTCTTCATCGATAGCGTCGGGACGTGTAGAAAGACGGATACCGCTTACGGACTTATTTTCAACATATTTATACGCACATTTCAGAAGCGATATCATATATTCCCTGTCAATCGCCGTGAAGCTTCCCCCGAAAAATGCGATCTCATAATCATATTTTTTCGGTGAATCAAGCGCGTCATGAACAGCCTTTTCGATATCGTTTTCCGTCGGCTGATACTGCACTCCCGTAATACTTCTCTGATTACAGAACGAGCACTGATGAGGACAGCCGTTGTGCGGAACAAAAATCGCAATATTGCCGTGCTTCATATCAGTATCCCATAAGCTCCAAGGCTTCCCTTGCAGCCTGCTGCTCTGCTTCCTTCTTGCTTCTTCCACCGCCCCTGCCGATGACGTTGCTGTTTAAGTGAACCTCAACTACAAAGTGCTTGTCGTGGTCGGGACCTGTTTCCTTCACAAGAACATAAGTCAGACGCTCTTCGGGATTCTTCTGTATGATCTCCTGCAGCGCCGTTTTGTAGTCCTTGAACTTTTTCGGCTTTGAGCTTTTTATATCCGGAATTACAAATCTCAGAATAAAATCTCTCGCCGGCTCAATTCCTCCGTCAAGATAAATCGCAGCTATCAGCGCCTCAAATGCGTCCGAAAGAATCGACGGTCTGTCATCGCCGCCGGTGCGTTTCTCGCCTCTGGAAAGTCTGATGTGAGCGCCGAGATCAATCTGCTTTGCATAAGCATACAAAGATTTCTCACAGACAAGTGAAGCTCTCAGCTTCGTAAGTTTTCCCTCCGGAAGATCAGGGCAATTGAGATATATGTAATCGGAAACAACAATACTCAGAACGCTGTCGCCGAGGAACTCAAGCCTCTCATTATATTTCGTTCCGTCATGCATTTCATTCGCAAACGACGAATGAGTCAGAGCCGTGGTAACAAGGCTTTTGTCCTTGAAGGTGTATCCGATTACTTTGTAAAGTTCTTTGTAATCAATGCTTTTTTCAGTCTTACTCAAGTCAATCACCCCTTAAGATTAAGCTGTGAAACCGTTTTTTCTATCTCCTCAATTACGTTTGTTTCAACGTAATTCTTTGTGAGCGCAATGGCGTTTTTAACGGTTAAAGCCGTAGCGTTTCCATGAACCTTAAAAACAGGCTTTGCGGCACCGAGAATCGGCGCGCCGCCGTAAACGTTTGAATCCACGCTCTTTTTAAGCTCCTTCATGTCGCCGAGAACCATGGCTGCGGCAAGCTTGTTTTTCGCGCTCTTTTTGAAAACCTTCTTGATCTTGTCCATCAGAGCGATTGCAACGCCCTCGTATGTTTTCAGAATAAGATTACCCGTAAAGCCGTCCGTTACAAGAACGTCACAGCCGTCAAGCGGAATGTCTCTTCCTTCGACATTTCCGATAAAATTAACCGGAGTTTCCTTTAGCAGAGCAAACGTATCGAGACGTAGAGTATCACCCTTGTGATCCTCCGTTCCGACATTTGCGAGTCCGACTCTCGGATTCTTTACGCCCATAACTTTTTCCAGATAAACCGAACCCATAATCGCAAACTGCTGAAGCATATCGGACTTGCACTCGGCATTTGCGCCGCCGTCGATAAGCATGAACATTCCCTCGGCCTTAGGAATAATCGGAGAAAATGCGGGACGTTTGATACCCTTGATTCTCTTGACAATAAGAGTAGCGCCGGTTATCAGAGCGCCGCTGTTTCCTGCCGACAGGAATGCGTCCGCCTCACCGTCCGCAAGCATTTTCAGACCGACAGCCATCGAAGAATTCTTCTTCTTTTTCACAACGTCCGTCGCATGATCTTCCATCGTGAGAATCTCTTCACAATCCGCAACCGTAAGCTTTGAAATATCGATTTCGTTTTCCTCGGCGGCTTTTTTTATTTTATCTTCAGGGCCTGTAACAATAATTTCAACGCCGTTGTTTTCTCCGAGAGCTTCAACACAGCCCTTTAAAATTTCAACCGGGGCATTGTCGCCGCCGAACGCATCAACAATAATTTTCATCTGAATTCTCTCCTAAAATTTTTATTTGTTCAATCTGATATTCAATGAAATGGATATTAAAAATTATAAATGAACAAATTTAAAAACTGCACAAAATGTTTAAAAAGAAACAGTTAAAGTTTTTGCCCAGCTTTTTTCAAAAAGTACCCCAAGGGCACTTCCTTC
>CAMHNT010000086.1 GCA_946186535.1 uncultured Clostridia bacterium | reverse complement strand
CTTAGCTTTGGAATATAGTTTGTAGGACGACTCTAATATCAGGAGGGAAAATAATGAGCGATTTGTTTGATGAGAATAACGAAAACAAGATTCCCGAGAACAGAAATGTGAACGGATTCGTATCGCTTCAAAAAGAAACAGAACAGCCTGAAGATGAATCGGAGGTGCGGTTCAGAACCTCTGCTTCTGACGAAACCGACAATAATGACAGGATTGAAAAGAAAATTGAAAATATTGAAGCAGCAGTGAATGCAGAGTATGAAAACACTCTGAACGAGACGGAAATAAAATCGCCTTATGAGAAAACGGCTGAGGAACAGAACGCGGACGTGCTTCCGAAGACTGATGCCAGGTATGGCGAGAGCAGTGATTCCCGGAATGCCGTTGATGATTATGCCGGAACGGCAGTAAATCCGTACCGGAGTGATTCACAACAGGTTCAGTATCAGAGAAACGGAAATGCGGCGGTTTATGCTCAGCCGCCAAAAGCTAAAATCAGTTCGGGGCTGAAGGCTTATCTTATTATTATTACCGGACTTACGGTTATATTTTTAGTCGGATTCATTCTTGAATGCATGCACACTTACAGTGAAAACGGAGTTTTCGGCGGAGATCTTGATAGGTTTATTGATCTCGACACGGATTATGGCTACAACTTCGGATTCGGTGGATTTTTTGATGACGATCCCGATGAGGATTCTTCCGAGTCGGATGACAGCGACGATATTTCCGGCGGTTATGACTTTATTGACAATAACGACAGCGACAATGAGCCGAGCCAGCTGAAGGAGGCTCCCGACCGAAGTACGGTTGTGAATAAGGATGCGGCAAATATCACGGTTGCAGATCAGCCCGATGATATAGACGCACCCAAATATACAGCAAAGGACGCTTTCAAAAGAGTGGAAAATTCCGTTGTTAACGTCGTTGTTTATGACGGTGAAATAGGAAATGAAGATTTGGCTCTTGGCAGCGGCACAGGAATCATAATTTCCGAGGACGGATATATTGTGACAAACAGTCACGTTCTCAATGATTCTGGGGAGTACAGCGTTGAGATCATTCTCAGCGATGAAAGTTCATATGCGGCGGCTATTGTCGGATATGATTCGAGAACGGATCTTGCGGTTGTTAAAATTGACGCAGACGGCCTTAAGCCCGTTGAATTCGTCAACTCGGATCAGATCGAAGTAGGTCAGGACGCTATTGCCGTAGGAAATCCGGGCGGCACGGCATACACCAACTCGCTGACCAAAGGATGTGTTTCCGCATTAAACAGAACCGTCGCTTCAAACAGACTGGTTTCATATATTCAGACCGACGCGGCGATCAATCCCGGAAATTCGGGCGGACCGCTTCTCAACAGTGCCGGTCAGGTTATGGGTATCACGACCATAAAAATTTCCAATACGGATTACGAAGGTATGGGGTTTGCCATTCCTTCCAATACAACGGTAGAAATTGTCAATGATCTTATCGGTCAGGGATATGTTTCCGACAGAGTTAGACTCGGAATTACAGGCACTGTGTCTTACGGCGATTTTCTGAGCGATATTCCCGAAGGAATTGTTATATCGGAGATTGCAGATGACAGTCCTCTTAAGGAAACGGACGCTCAAGTTAACGATATCATTACTGCGATCGACGGTCAGAAAGTAGGAGATTTCAGTGAATTGTTCTCCGTCATGGCAAATTATCAGCCCGGTGATGAGGCGGTGATTTCGATTTATCGTCCTGCAACAAGTTCGTCAACAAGCAAGTCGTTTGACGTTAAAATTACTTTTGTTGCAGATAACGGAGAAACGCAAAGGCATTGATTTTCATGATAGTTCAAAAACAAAAAAATTAAGTATGATTTATTGTTTGATGATTATATAAATGATAAAATAATCAACGGATATCACGCTTAAATTTCTTTGTAGGAATTAAAATGCCGCAGATTATAAAAAAAATTAAATTTTCCAATTTTTTTTTAAAAAAACTATTGGAATTTTACAATAAATATAGTAAAATAGAATCAACAGATAAAATCTATTTGGGTGGGATGATTTATGCGTGGAGTAAAAATTGTAAGTAGAACAGAAACTACAAAAATCATAGTTGATGATGAAACAAGACCTATTCCTATTATACTCTTTATATTGTTTACTATTGGAACAACAGCCGCAAGCATTCTTGGCATTACAAACGAGAACTACAGACAGATGGCTTTCATTATGGCAGTTGTTTACTTTTTGGTATCCGCTCTTATCTTCTCGGCATATTCAACATCGGTAACAAAGCAGAGTACCTACAAGTACAAGGTCATCGTTGCCGAAGGAACGAATATGGACGAGTTCATGGATAAGTACGAGGTAATCACACAAAAGGGTCGTGTTTACGAAGTAGTTGAAAGAAATTAAACTATTGAACAATTTTCGGACAGCTGTGTCGGTTTGATGCAGCTGTTTGTTTTTTGAGAAGGAAAGATTGAAATGATTTATTTCGATAAGACTAAGAACAAGATATCCGTTGACGCAGACGGCTGTCCGGTGGTGAAGATTACTGCTAAAATTGCAAAGGAGTATGATGTGGGATGTACGGTCGTCTGTGACAGCGCTCATGTTTTTGATGAAAAAAAGCTTTACGGTGCGAATGTTTCCGTTGTTTCACAGGGAGCCGATTCGGTTGATTTTCATATTGTAAACAATATATACAGTGGGGATATCGTTGTGACGCAGGACTACGGTCTGGCGGCCATGTGCCTTGCGAAGAAAGCGATAGTTCTGAATCAGAACGGTCAGATCTACAGTGATTGCAACATAGGAGGACTTCTCGAGAGCAGGGCGCTGGGAAAGAAAATAAGACGTTCGGGCGGCAGGCTCAAAGGCCCTCCGAAAAGAACTGCCGAGCAGGACGAAAAATTTGAAAAGACATTAAGGAGATTGTTGGAAAATGCAGAAGTATGACGGAGTAATATTCGATCTGGACGGAACTCTCTGGGACGCCGTGAAATCGGTTGTTTCAATATGGAATGATGCTTTGGAATCGGTAGGAATAGAACCCACGTTGAATTATGATGAGCTGAGCAAATGCATGGGACTGCTCATCGATCAGATATTTGACAGGGTCATTCCGTTTGCAACGAAAGAGCAGCGGGCTAAAATAAAGGAAAGGTGTTTGTCGACGGAGCAGGATTACCTCTCGGTTCACGGCGGCGAGCTTTATGACTCAGTTGAAGAAACACTCGGAAAGCTTTCGGAAAGCCACAGACTTTTTATAGTTTCAAACTGTCAGGACGGTTATATCAATGCGTTCTTCACGGCTCACGGTCTGAAAAAATATTTTGAGGACTATGAATGTGCCGGACGAACCGGTAAATCAAAGGGCGAAAATATAAGACTTATTGCCGAGAGAAACGGACTTGAAAGACCGGTTTACGTCGGAGACACGATTTCGGACTATGAAGCTACGGTTGAAGCCGGCGTGCCCTTTATATTTGCAAAGTACGGCTTCGGAGAAGTCGAACACTATGAGGCTGCGGCGGAACGTTTTGAGGATCTGATTGAAATAATTGAATAAAATGTTTTCACACATCTGTCATAAAAAACAACACATAAACAACAGATATGAATATTAAAATAACTTTAAATAAAATCGGGGTTTTATATATAAGATGTATTTGATCTTCCGGAACATTTTATAGAAAGTTCCCTGAACGGTGCGGACAGAACTGCTTATGTCAATATGCACAAATAATCAATTGAAAGTTTGGAGGTCGATATTCCCTTTTAATTCCATATAGGAATTATCTGAAAACTGTAATTTACTATAATTTAAGAGAGAATATGCGTAATGCTAAAGCCTGTTTTATTTTAGCAACTGTTTTATTGGGGTTTTTAGTAGAAAATCGCATCAAAGGAGGAAATGCTTAATGGCTAAGAAAAGAGGAAAGACCGCAAGCAGAGTGCTCACCGTTATTATGGTTATGGCGCTTCTTTTTGTGGCGAGCGGTAATGTTTTCATCAGTGCATCTGCCGCAGAATTGGGTACTACTATCTATTTGCAGACAGACAAGACAACAACACCGTACATCCATTACTGGGATGCAAATGAAAAGGGTTCGGCATGGCCGGGCGTCGCAATGACAAAGGTTGACGGAGAGACGGATATTTATTCCTATGATCTTCCTTACGATGTAAGCTCACTTAAGGGTGTAATTTTCCTGAGTGACGGCAGTGGAAGCAAGCTCACAGAAGATCTCACAAATATCACAGACAACCTTTATGTTCTCAGCTCAAACACTTGGTCTCATTATGACGCAAGCCCAATAAAAATCAAAGAATTCACGGTTGATCCTGCAGGTCCTCAGTACACAGGCAGCACGATCTCACTTACCGCAAATGCAGAAGGCGGCGACAATCTCCAGTACAAGTTCTCCGTAAGCGGAGCCAAGGATGAGGTTATCTCCGATTTCTCATCGAACAAAACAGCTTCGTGGGTTCCTACGGTTGCAGGAAACTACACGGTAAAGCTTGATGTAAAGGACAGCGCAGGCGAAACAAACAGCAGACAGCTTGACTATGAGGTAAAAGATCTCGAGGATGCAAAAAACGGCGAGGATCCTGTATTCCTTAACGCAACTCCTTCGAACAACTCCGAGATCCAGAAGGGCGGAGACACTACTGTAAGAATCAACGCAGTAGGCGGTAAAGTAAACAACAACCTCCTTTTCTACAAGGCTGAGGTTACAGATCCTAACGGCAAGCTCGTAAATACAGCTTACTATCAGCTCGGCAATAGAATTACTTTCAGCGCTGATCTTTTAGGTACATATACTGTTAAAATGTATGTTCAGAACAATACGGTTGCAAACAAGACCGTTATTGCAACATACACATACAGCAGCGTAAACGATCCGGTTAATTCGGATACAGACGTTATTTCCGATGTTGATTCCGAAAGCGATTCCGAAATCGTTACGGACAGCGACACAGAGTCCGAGACGGATACTCTGACAGACAGTGATTCCGAAACAGACACTCAGAGCGATACTGATACATTAACAGACACAGATAGCGAAACAGATGTAGAAACAGACATTGCTTCTTCCGATACAGACTCCGAAGTTCATACGGATTCTGAAGATACAGACACAGCGTCTGATACGGATACAACAACTGATTCCGATGAGCCTGTTTCCGATACGGATACTTCAACAGATTCCGACACAGACACAGAGCCTAAGAGTGATGTTATTGGTGACTTTGACGGAGACGGTAAAGTAACTCTCAAAGATGCTTACAACGTTCAGTCTGCTGCTATCGGCAAGGGTACGTTGACAGCAGAACAGTTCAAGAGAGTTGACGTAAACGGTGACGGAAAGATCACACTTAAGGATGCTTCTATGATTCAGCAGCATCTGGCAGGTATTGTTCTTCTTGGCAGTAACTGATTATTAAAAAAAAACAGGATACTAAAGTATCGTTAGATACGAATTAATTGGAATTAAGGCGTATTTGAAATGCTTAGCATATAGTATTGCCGAAGCTTTTCAGATACGCCTTTAAATTCAGAAAAGGAATGGTGAAATAGTCTATGACTATGAAAAAAATTGCAGCTGTTATCCTTGCTGTTATTATGGTTGCATCTTTGGCTATAGTAACTACAAGTGCGGCTGATAACGGAAGTACAGGTATTACCGTTCATTACTACTGTGAGGAGGGTGCTCCGAATATTTATTACTGGAACAGCCTTCCTAAGAATATTGAAGTGGATTATCCCGGCAAGGCAATGTCGAAGGATACTCAGATGGGTGATGACTGGTATATCTATGAATTCGATAATGTTACAAAGATCAATATGCAGTTCATCACAGCCGACAGCAGTTCCGCCGAGCTCACAAGAGGAAGCGCAGGCGAATACTGGTATTATAAGAACAGATGGTATACAAGCGACCCAATTCACAGGGGCGACGACGATTACGAGCGCGGCGATCTTCGTGAGGAGTCGATCTACTTCGTAATTACAACTCGTTTCTATGACGGTGATACCGGCAACAACGTTCACTGCTGGGACGACGCACAGGCAGGCAACCCCGATACCGACCCGGCGTGGAGAGGTGACTTCAAGGGTCTTATCGATAAGCTTGACTACATCAAGGCTCTCGGCTTCAGTGCGATCTGGGTAACTCCGGTTGTCGAGAATGCCAGCGGATACGATTATCACGGATATCATGCTTTCGATTTCTCAAAGGTTGACCCAAGATACGAAAGCGACGGCGCAACATATCAGGATCTGATTGACGCTTGTCATGAAAAGGACATCAGACTCATTCAGGACGTTGTATGGAATCATACCGGTAACTTCGGCGAGGCTACATTCTGTGAGCTTTTCACCAAGGAATATGATGATCTGAAGGATCTCGAGGATCTTGAAAAGTGTATGGTTCCTACCGATACGCTTCTCAATACATTTGGACTCAAGTCCGCCGACGAATATTGGGCGCAGCCCGGTCAGAAGCAGTATGACGAAAGACTTCTGATTATGAAGGATACGGGTGTTACGACCAATAATGCCACTGACAGTCCTCTCTCTGATATGGGAGATACCGGAAAGGTTTCAACAAGCGATATATATAATGTCAACAACTATTATCATAACGGTCACTGGAGAAGCCTTAACTGGGACGACTGGACCTGCAAATATGCTCAGATCGCCGGAGACTGCGTTGACCTTAATACTGAGAACCCGGCAGTTGCTGAGAAGCTCGTTGACATCTATACAGACTATATCAATATGGGTGTTGACGCTTTCCGTGTTGATACGGTAAGACATATTTCAAGACTTTCGCTCAATATGATGTTCCTGCCTCAGCTTACAAGCGCAGCAGACAACTTCTATATGTTCGGTGAGGTTTGTACACGTTACGGTCAGATCTGGTACCGTGAACACGCTTCCGAATCAGTACAGTTCTACACATGGAAGGAAACAGATCCGACTTATGCTTCAAAGTGGAGCGCAGGCACAGACGCTGCAAGCATTAACAACAACATGGATCTTACACTCCAGCATTGGGCTGACAATGACAAGAATTTCGATGAGCAGCCCACATCGGACAATGCGTTCCTCAACGGAAACAAGTATCATACTCCCGACAACAGTCAGTTCTCCGGTATGGGCGCTATCGATTTTACTGTACACTATAATTTCAGTGATCCTAACAGTGCGTATAATCTTGCACTCGAAGAGGATAAGTATTTCAACGATTCCACATGGAATGTTGTTTATGTTGACTCTCACGACTACGGTCCTCAGCCTACGGATACGGTAAGATTCGACGGCGGCGAAGCTGCATGGGCTGAAAACCTCGCTCTGATGTTTACATTCCGTGGTATTCCTTGTATTTACTACGGAAGTGAAGTAGAGTTCCAGCATGGTGTTGTTATTGATAAGGGTCCTAACCTTCCTCTCTCGGAAACAGGACGTGCTTATTTCGGCGACTACCTTGAGGGTGACGTTACAGCTACTGATTTTGCAGAGTACAAAGCAAGCGGTACGGTTGCCGATACGCTTGAGAGTCCTCTTGCAAAGCATCTTCAGAAGCTCAATCAGATCAGACGTGCTGTTCCTGCTCTCCAGAAGGGTCAGTATTCAACGGAAGGATGCGACGGTAAATTTGCATTCAAGCGCCGCTATACTGACAGCAGCGTAGACAGTTACGCACTCGTTGCAGTATCCGGAAAGGCTACATTTACAAATGTAGAAAACGGTACATATTATGAGGCTGTTACAGGTCAGAAGGTTACTGTTACAAACGGTACATTGACAACCGACGCTATCGGTCAGGGTAATGCTCGTGTGTATGTTCTTGATACTGCCAGCAACACAGTTAAAGGAAAAGTCGGCACAGACGGAACATATCTTAAGTAATAAATTTCGTTAATCTCACGGCACATTGATTTCTTCGATGTGCCGGAGTTTTTTATGTAATACTATTCTCTAATAGAAAGTAGACACTTTCTATTAGAGAAGGAAACGCTTAATACTGCTTTCAATTAAAATTTTTAAGTCTTTTCGGTCTGATTTCCGCAATACTTCCCTACGGTGATATTAAAAAGTAGAAAGTCTACTTTTAATGGGGATTAGAGTATAAAAATAAATTGCATATCAGTATTAAATTGTTATAAAAATCTCAAATAAACATACTGGATTTTAGTGCCAAAAACAGAATTTTACTCTTGAATGCTCAAAAATTTGACTTTTTATTGTTAAAGGTATATAATTGCAGTAGTGATTAATTCCCTGTTTTAAAGAAAAGTTCATTGAAAGAAGGTTATTTATTATGGCAAAGGCAACAAAGGCTACTGCTAAGAAGACAACAGCAGCTGCTGCTAAAACTGCTGCAAAAGCAGTTAAGGAAGAAGTTAAAGAAACAGCTCCTGTAGCTGAGAAAAAGGTTGAAGCTAAGGTTGAGGCTCCTGTAGTTGAGGAGAAGAAGACAGCTGCAAAGACAACAGCAAAAGCTTCCGAAACAAAGAAAACAACGGCTAAAACAACAAAGGCTGCTAAGGCAGAGGTTTTCGTTGAGTTTTCCGGCGTTCAGGTTTCAATCGATGAGG
>CAMHNT010000085.1 GCA_946186535.1 uncultured Clostridia bacterium | reverse complement strand
GTTTTCAGAATGTTAACTTTCATTTCTTTTGTTCAAATTAAAAAAAGCCGTCGATTTTTGTTCTTTGTTCTCCGAATCAGTTTCCTAAATTCTGTGTGACCGAAATGCCGGCATATTTTCATGACATTCGCAGAAAGGTTACACAATTGTAATTTTGAAAAATATGTGTTTGCTCCGGCAGAAAGGGAATTCATCGCTTCTGCTCGATTTTATACTGACCTTCAGATATCTGTCGAGCAGCACATAGTCCCTCAGATCAACCTCCGAATCGCCGTTGACGTCGCCTGCCATGGCGTAAACTCCCTCAAGCTTCTGCTTTCCCAAAAGTGAATCTGCGAGAATTTTCTTGTCGTTGGTGTTGATGTTCCCCTCGCCGCTCAGCTCGCCGTAAATCACAAGGCTGAATCTGTTTTCCGGGTCGTCTCCGAATAGGATGCTTGCGCCGGTTCCGATCGCTCCGCTCGTCTTTATGTTTCCGTTCTTGTCGAAAAACGTCAGCCTTTCACCGCCCGAATCGATATTTCTCTTCATGGCGGCAATCGTCGTTTCAGGCTCGATTCCGGTTATCGTTTTCGTGTTTCGGTTGAAAAGATAAACGTCCGAAGCAGGTTCGCCGGAATCGCCCGGCTCGGTTTCCTCCGATTCAGCCGCAGCTTCAACATCCCCAACTCTCAGAAAACGAACCTCGAGACTGCTCCCGTTTTTCATGAAACATCCGCAGAGGTCGTTCGCCGCACAGAGAAAAACCTCTCCTCCGACACCGTTCAGAGCAATCTCCTTTTCATTATATATTGCAGTCAGCGACGAACTTTTCACGCCGAATATACAGCCGCCTATCACGGCATTTCCCTGAGACCGGTCGAAGCCCCTGTAAATCTCCGTCACACCGCCTCCCGAGAAGCTGTAAACCACATTATCACCGGTCGAAAAAAAGCCGCTGCCGTCATCAAAAATTTTGTCTGTGAAAATGTTATAGCTCAGGACCTCGTCACCTCTTATGATCTTCAGTCCGCCCTCGGTCTGGCAGTATATTACGCTGCCGTCGGAAGACGCCGTAAAGCTGCACGGACGGGAATCCAGCCCGATACTCCTGAGGAATTTTCCGTTTTCGGAATAAATCTCTATCGAATGATCCGTTTTCAGATAGTATCTTCCGCTCCCGTCAACCGCAAAAGTTCCGTTTATCCACGCTTCGGCATCGTTGATTACTTTTCTCGAAAGACGATCTTCGGAACAATTATATTCGGCAACACTGACACTCTTAATAATGTCGTCTTCGGTCTGTTCGTATTCATTCCTGAAAAACCAATATTTCCCATTAGTATATGCATAAGCGGTATTCTCCGTCTCAACATCAAGAACGGATTCATGCATGTTTGAATATTCATCAACAGACGTCACTTTGAAATTATTTCCGCTGCCGCTCAATATGTAAAATTTTCCGTCACCGCAAGCGTTAACAGAATAAACCGTATCATATCCGTTCAAAATGAATGCGGTTTCTGCTTCGCAAAATTGAAATGATAGAAATATACCGAGGAAACAAGCGGAAATAACGGATATCAAAGTAAGCAGTCTTTTCATTCTTTTTGACTCTATTTGAACTTTTCGGCAGCCGCTACGGCAAGTCTGTCGCACCGCTCGTTTTCGGGATGACCTGCGTGACCTTTGACCCATATTATATTCATTCTGTGCTTTTCGTAAAGACTCAGCAGCTCGTCCCAGAGATCGACGTTCAGAGCCGGGTCTTTTTTATTCCTCATCCAGTTGTTCGCTTTCCACTTTTTAGCCCAACCGAGATTCAGCGCATTGCAGACATACTGCGAATCGCTGTACAGAGTAACCTCGCACGGCTCCTTAAGACATTTCAGAGCTTCAAGAACGGCGCTAATCTCCATTCGGTTGTTCGTCGTGTTCTTTTCCCCGCCGCTGATCTCCTTTTCGGCAGTTCCGTATCTCAGAATCGCTCCCCAACCACCGGGGCCGGGGTTGCCTTTGCAGGCTCCGTCCGTAAAAATCTCGACCTTTTTCATAGCTATAACCTCCGTATACAATATTTTTATTATATCTTTTTTCTGTTCACGAATCAACATTTTTAGTGAACCGCTTCGTCGTTTTGTTAAGTTTTTTTAACACATAACATAAATGAGAGAATTAAATCATTAAATTATTGAACAAAAGCCCGAAAACGACCAGTAAAGTTTTTGCCCAGCTTTTTTCAAAAAGCTGGCGGTTTCCAAAGGCAGAGCCTTTGGTCGCCGTCCGCAGACGGCGAAACTCCTTTATGCTCCACTCAGCGGAGTGGGGGCAGAATAAACTTTCACATGAAGCAGAGTTCGGGTGGGGGCGAACCTGCTGACAGTGGTTCGCCCCCAGGGAATTTCCTACGGTTTTAACACTTTTAATAGCACAACGAGTTAAGTTAATCCAACGTTGAATTTACCATGTCAGAAAATTTTAGTAATGCGACATTTCAAAGAATTTTTATAAAAAAAAATCCAAAGAAAGAGGTTAGTGAATGTACAGAAAAAGAAATATTTTAAAAAAAGCATTTTCCTGTCTTCTTGCTGCGGCTTGTCTGATTTCGGGAACAGTTTGCGCTTGGGCTGACGAAACAACGGATGGACAGCAGGAAACGCTCACACTGCAGTATTCCGAAGAACAATCTCAGAAGGAGACAGACGATCAGCCCGATAAACCCGATGAAGACGATTCCGGAGTAAAGCTCGGTGATGTTAATCATGACGGTTCAATAGATTCATTGGACGCAGTCCTCGTTCTCAGGTACGCTGCCGGATTTGATGATATTGAGAAGGATTATGTTAAGTACGGAGATTTCGACAATGACGGGAAACTGACAAGTGCTGATGCAGCCTATATTCTGAGAAAATCAGCAGGACTGAGCTATCGGAGATTAAAAATTATAGACGTATCTTTTTATCAGGGAAAAATAGATTGGGATACCGCCAAAGACTATATTGACGGAGCGATTTTGCGCTGCGGCTACGGAAGCGACTACGAATATCAGGATGACACCCAGTTTGAAAGAAATCTTTCCGAATGTGAAAGGTTGGGTATTCCTATAGGGGTGTATTTATATTCCTATGCAAAAACCGAGAAACAGGCATATTCGGAGCTTGAGCATATTTTAAGGCTTATTGATCAGCATGAATTCCAGCTTCCGATTTTCCTTGACTGTGAACAGGCGGGAACGGAAAAGTTTGCTCCGAGAGCCTGCGAAATTATTTGTGAGGGGCTGAAGGAAGCAGGTTTCCTGCCGGGGATTTATGCGAATACGGACTGGTGGACAAACTACCTTACTGAGGTTGACGGGTACATAAGATGGGTAGCTCAATACAATACCGAATGCACATACGAAGGGGAGTATTTAATGTGGCAGTATACGCCTAAAGGAAGCATTCCGGGAATTGATGGGGACGTTGACATCAGCTACTGCTACATAGAGATCGAGGATTTTAAAAACTATATGACTTGACGGATATGTTTCCGACTCCGATGTTTTCTTTGTTAAAACGGAGTTATGATATTTTTTCTTAATAAAAACGAGATTTTTATAAAAAATAAAAAGCGGAGGAATACTGTCGTATTCTTCCGTTTTTTGATGAAGAAGATTATCCGGATATACTCTTTTAAAATAGACAGTTTTTTTATTTTTAAAATAGCCTATAACCATTTCGGCAAAACGAAAAATACATAAAAGCCTTCGTGACTCCGCAGAGGAAATACCCCTATTGTGGAACCACTGAACCAAGCGGCTTTGTATGAAGATTGAATCGGATTGCTTTTGGAAAGGTATCGGTAAAAATAGTCTGTGCGGATATTAAAAAAATATTCAAAATTCAAAAAATGGCATAAAAAATCCCGCCTAACCGTAGGTGTTCGTGCATAACCTGCCTACTTAGCGACAGGTGGGTGCCTCCTCATGGGTTCGCGCTCCCTTCGTCCGTCCTGAGACGGGAGGTCTGCAATCCGCCAGGAGAGTCCGGCTCCCAAAATAAAATTTGTAGGGTTATAAAGAACACATTCACGTATTACGCAGGATATTTTTAAATATTCAAAGCTTTAAAGATTAAAGCTCATCATCTACACCGTCAAAAAGACTTTCAAAACGCTCTTCGAAAATCTCGGCAAGCTCATCGAGAAGATCGTCGTTTTCAACTTCGGCGAGCTGTTCCTCGCCGTCCTCTTCGATTACTTCAAAAATATAATACTCGCCTTCGGATTCAACCTGTTCCTGAGGATCCTCAAGAAGGGGAAGAAGAGCATAATAGGTTTTCTCCTCATGCTCAAGGGTATCCAATATTTCAAAAGAATGCTCCTCGCCGTCATCATCAAGAAGAACGATCAGGTCAGCTTCGAATTCTTCACTCATTCATTTCAACTCCTTAATCTGTCTACGATTATATTTTAACCTTTTATTTCAAATTAGTCAAGGGGTAATATAAATTTTTTATATTTTGGAAACAAATTTTTTTGTTTTTTTGTAGATATTTAAACATGTTGGATTGGCTGTGTTGAGAAAATGAATTAACAAACGCTTTTTTTTCAAAAAATATGTTTATAATTTTTAAAAAAACTGTTTACATTCTAATTCTTTTTTGTTATAATGTAAACATGATAAATAAGATGACTGAGAGAAGATATTTCAGAACCAAAATAAAAAGAGGAGGATAAAAATATAATGAAAAGAAAATCTGTTTTTAAAAGATTACTTGCAGCGTCTCTGGCGGCTGCTCTCGTTGTTTCCGCAGCGGCGACTGCGAATGCCGAGGATTTGCTGAGCGAGGCTCCGGTGGAGGATGAGGAATCCAAAATCGTAGAGGAAATTTTGCCGGAGGAGTATTCCAAAACCGTAAAGGAACTTTCGCAGAAATCGATGAACGAAACACGTTACTCCAGTACTTATCAGGCATATCTCGACGGCAAGATTCATGTTGATACCACTTCCGGAGTGATGGTTAGTCCTTATGTGGCTTCCGGTTCAAGACTGACCCCGTCCGCTGATCTTCCGTCTTCCTACAAGTCGGATACCACTCCGATCCGTGATCAGGGTATCTACGGCACATGTTGGGCATTTACTGCTATCGGTGCATTGGAAAGCTTACTGAGTAAAGAGGGAAGGGGATATTTTGACCTTTCCGAAAGTCATCTTGCATGGTGGACGACTCCTACCTATAATTCAAACGGCTACGGCTGGCTTCATAACGGATTCCAGCTCGGCGGCTTCAGCATAATCGGTGGCGGCTACTTCCTTTCATGGCAGGGACCGAAGCTTGAATCCGATATTCCGTATTCGCCTTATGACTATTATCCGTCTTTGCCCGGCAATATGAACACGGCTAAGACCCCTTACAATGTAACTGAAGCAATGTATCTTGAAAAAGATAAAAATACCATTAAAGAGGCTATCTACCGTTACGGTGCTGTTGCAACTTCGTTTAATGCCTTGGACGAGGGCTTTAACTCTAATTATTCTGCTTTTTATCTGAAGAATACTGCTGACGAAAGTGACGAGTTTTCCGGTCATGCAGTTACCGTTATAGGCTGGGATGACAACTATTCAAGAGACAACTTCAATTCTTCAAACAGACCGTCCTCAAACGGTGCGTGGCTCGTAAAGAACAGCTGGGGAACCGAATATGGAGACGAGGGTTATCTCTGGATCTCCTATGAGGATGCTTATGCGTTTGATACCAACGTATGGGGTCCGAACATTGCTTACACAAGCGTGAGAACCGCAAGAAGCTATGACAAGATCTGTCAGGATGAAAAATACGGTGCTATCAATGATATTGGATTCACCGGTTCGATGACATTTGTAAATGTGCTTGATTTCGACAGTGCTCATCCTTATCTTGATTCGATTATTTTTGAGACTCAAAGCGCAGGCTCTTCGTATAAGGCTTATTACATTCCTGTTTCAAATGACACTCCTGCTTCCAGTGGCTGGACAGAGCTTGCCAGCGGCACTATCGCAAACAACGGATATGTCAAGCTTAATCTTATTGAGAAGGGTATAACTGTTCCTTCCGGAAAGGGTGCTATCGGAATTTCAATTGACGGTTCTTCAATTGAAAACGGAGCTTCTCTCGGCACATGCGAATGGCTTACAATGGACGGTTACACCTACGCTTTCAGACCCGAGACAGCTAAAAATCAGAGCTTCTTGTACTATCAAGGAGAGTATACAGATTTGGTTGATCTCTATCGATATAAGTACGGAGATAGTGACGACGGTGCAACATTTGTAATCAAAGCAATTACTACTTCACAGGTTATCGGCGACATCAACGGCGACTTCAAGTCCAACACAGCGGACGCAATTCTCATACTGAGACAGATCGCAGGATTGGAAAAATTCAACAACAGCGGAACAATTAACGCAGACGTTAACTTCGACGGAAAGATCGATGTTCTTGACGCAGTTAATGTTCAGAGAAAATCCGCAAAATTGATTTCGGAATATTAATTTTCTGAGATCTCGGAGAAATAAAAACGATACCGGCAGTTTTAAACTGTCGGTATTTTTTGTGTTTTATATGATTAAGGGGATTTTTCCGGAAACTGAAATGTTTATGGTTTTATGGATAAAAAGCGTCCATGAGATGATTCTTGTCTCATGGACGCCTTATTCCGTAATAAGAATTCCGTCGTCTCTGTAGCCGCTGACGAAGCGGAGGACTGCTATTGCGTCAAGCGTGTTAACTGCGTTGTCAGCGTTGACGTCAGCGATAATTTTCTGTTCGTCGGTGTATCCCTGGAAGCCGGCGGCGATTCTCAGAATCTCAATGGCATCGGCTGTATTTATCAGACCGTCGCCGTTGATGTCACCGTAAAGAATCTCCGGCTCCGGAGTGTCGGGAGTGTTAAGAAGATCCTCCGGCTCGCTCGGATAATTCTCGATTGCGACGAATGGGATATTATGTGATTCTGCATATGACTGAGCATAGGAATTTTCAATGCCGTAGAAGGTTACGTGGCGACTGTTGAAAAATGCGTCACTCTCGATATACGTCACGCTTTCGGGGATATAAATGCTGTACAGAAGGAAGCAGTAATTGAAGCTGAACTCCTTGATTGATGTGACTCCATCGGGAATGATAAGGTTATCGACGTCGGTTTCGTAAAAAATAGTTTCTTCAATCTCTTTGAGATTTTTCGAAAGGCGGACTTTCGCCAGATTGCTGCAGCCGCCGAATGCGCCGCGCTTGATTTCGGTAACGCTGTCGGGAATATAAACCTGTCTTAGATCCCTGCAGTAGGAGAAAGCGAATCTGTCGATACATGTCAGGCTGTCGGGAAAGTTTATGTACCAAAGATGATATGTTTCGAAAAATGCGTATTCACCGATTTTCTGAATGCCGTCGGGGACAGTGTATCCGCCGATTTTTCCGCTGGGGTATTCGACAAGCTCACGCATGCGGTCGTCAAAAATGCAGCCGTCAACGGAGACATAGTTTTTGTTTTCGGGGGCAACGATAAATTCCTTTATGTTAATACAGGACATAAAAGCGCCGTTTCCTATATAAATAACATTTTTCGGGATTGTCACGCTCATGAAGGTGCAGCCTGAAAAAGCTCCATCACCGATATAATGAAGACTCTCGGGGAGATTAAGCTCTTCTATGTAACAGCAGCCTGAGAAAGCGTTGGCATAGATTTGCTGGAGAGTTTCGGGGAATACAATTTCCGTGATATCGTAGCATTTTTCGAAGGCATCTTCGCCGATAGACGTAACCTCGTGACCGTCAAATTCGTCGGGAATTCTGACAAATGAATCATGCCCCAGATAAGCGGCTACCTCGGAGGTGTTGTCCTCACGCAAACGGTACGCATAATCTCCGAAAACGATTACGCTGTCGTCCATCAGAATGAATTCTACAGATCTTGAAGGCTCTGTCTCGCAGGCTTCTGCGCTCGGCGAAGCGAATGAAGCGGAAAGAAGAAGCGAGACGGAAAGTATGGTTGCAAGTAATTTTTTCAAAAAAACAGCTCCTTATTTTTTATTCCGTTTTGTATACATTAAAACAGATACTGATAAATTATAATATAACCGTGGAGCTATGTCAATAGATGTTATGTCCGTGAATATGATAACAAAAAAACACCTTTGAGAAAAGAATATCTCAAAGGCGTTTTTGAATGTTTATTGTTTATAATTTTTATTTAGTAATAAGACAGCCGTCATCTTCGTAGCCGCTGATGAAGCGGAGAATCATGATTGCGTCAAGAGTATTGACGGAACCGTCGCCGTTTACGTCGGCAAGAGCTTTCTGTTCGTCTGTGTATCCGTCGATTCCTGCTGCTATTCTGAGAACATCTACGGCATCGGCTGTGGTTATCGTACCGTCACCGTTTACGTCGCCGTAGTTCGGGGCGTCGGGTATGTCGGGTGTGTCGGGTGTGTCGGGGGTATCAGGTGTATCAGTATCTGTATCGTTGTTTGTTTCAGAATCCGTATCAATATCCGTTTCTGCGTCAGAATCAGAATCGGTGTCAACGTCTGATGGTGAATCGGAGTCAGAATTCGTGTCAACGTCTGTTGCTGAATCGGAGTCGGAATTTGTGTCAACGTCTGTTGCTGAGTCGGAGTCGGAATCAGAATTCGTATCGATATCTGTTTCGGATTCTGTATCAATATCTGATT
>CAMHNT010000084.1 GCA_946186535.1 uncultured Clostridia bacterium | reverse complement strand
CAATTCGCTTACTATCCAATTTACAGATACACATTCAAAGGAGAAAGCCACGAAACACAAAGCAAGCTGAAACGTACTGTACCGCCCAAAAAAGGAAGCACGGTTTCAATTCTCATTGACAATAAAAAGGGCGGTCCTGTTGAATACAATGACGTCGCAAATTCAATGGTCATGGGAATATGCTTCATCATAATTGCTGCGCTCATGGTTTATCTCGTCTGGTTCAGAACATGATAAAAAAACAACAAAGCATAATCCGACATATCTAATCGGTATCATGCTTTGTTGTTTTTTATTTTAAATTATTTCCTTCTCGGACGTCTTGGGGCACTTTCGTTTCCACGCTTCAGTGATGAGATTTTTTCATCGCTCTGCTGTTTAAACTTGGACATCATATCCTCAAACGAAGTTGGGTTTGCAGTCTTTTGCCACACGAAATCACCCGGAGAGTTAGAACTCTTCACCGTAGGACGCGGATTGTTGTTACGTCTTTCACTGCGCTCTCCCCTGTCATCTTTCTGACCTCTTGAGCCGCGCTTCTGAAACGAATTTCTCCCGCCGTTTGGCTTTGCGGAATCATTCTCTGAGTTATCCTGAGCTTTTTTTATTGAAAGACTGATTTTGCCGTTCTCGTTAACGGCAATAACCTTTACCTTTACAGTTTGACCCTCGGAAAGAAAATCGGAAACATTCTCAACATAAGTATTGGAAATCTCTGAAATATGAACCATGCCCGACTTTCCCTCGGACAAATCCACAAAAGCACCAAACTTAGTGATACCTGTTACCTTACCTTCTAAAATACTTCCTACCTCGATTTGCATACGATACAATGCTCCCCCTCAATTGTTGTTACATTATGTCAAAAAATAATATCTATGTAATATGTACTTATACGTACATTAATCACCCGCAATATTTATGAAAACACGCTCGCCCTGTTTTGAATAGTCAAATTCCTCTCGCGCCACACGTTCGATATAGGCGTCGTTTTCTTCGTCCTCAAGCTCATAAACCTGCTTCAGCTCATCATTTTTTACTTCCTGAATAACGATTTCATCATTCAGCGCACTGAGCTGCTCTTTCTTCTCGGAAATTTCCACCTGCTGATTCACAAGAGTAAACACCGCATAAAACGCAAACACGATTAAAATCAGACTGAGAGTTACGCTGAAAAACCGCTTTTTATCAAGACCTTTTTTCTTTTTCATTTTATCATCCTTCTTGATATATATGAAACAAATATGAAAAAACTACAAATTCAATTCTATAACAAGTTGATTATACACTATGTACCACCTCTATTGCAAGCACTATTTTCAATTTGTTTCAATTTTTTTTCGCTCACTTGATTTTTTTACAAAATAACCGTAAACTTTACTATATTTATCTATGATATATCCAATTGCTTTGTGAGCAATTTCGATCAGTTTTTCTGTTATATTTTTCAGAATTCTCTTCATAAAATTCAGAATGTTTCCTATTATTTTAAAGAAAAATCCGCTGAGCATTCCTATTGAATAACGATAGGAAAAAACGCCGAATAAATGACCTGCTATGACAAACGCTCTCAGATGACCGTTCACAGTAACCTGAGCAAACCAGAAACACAGCACAGCGGAGCTTGACATAAAAACTAAATCCTGTAAAATAACGGCAGACTTTGAATTAAAATTCAAATATCTCAGAAGTCTGAAAAAATCATAATATACTCCTATGGCTATTCCGAAAACGAAGGCAAAATAAAAAATTTCACTTTGTTCATAAACAGTCAGATGCAAAAAATCACCGCCCTGCCCTATCTGAAAAGACGCTTGAAAATATTTTCGTTAGGTCTGTTGTCTGTATAAATAAGCGATGAAATATATCCGTCAATGGCGAGCTCACCGCTTTCCGTTGAAAGCTTCGTAATATTCAGATCGCTTCCCTGTATTGTAAGCTGACCATAGTCTGTGTAAGCGACAACTGCTTTTTCATCGAAGCTGTCAACGTCGTTTACTCCGGAAACAGTAAGTCTCGACCTGTTGTCAAGCATTAAAACGTTAGGTGATTTTTGTTTTTGTTCAGTCATAATCCACACTCCCAGATAATTCTATTAATTATTATGCGGGAGTGTTAAGCAATATTACTGAAGGACCTTGTACATAAGCGGCGCTTCCTCTTTTTTTGCGTATTCGTTAATACTAAGAACTTCAACTCTGAGAGGCTTTGCGCCAAGCTGGACTTCAATAACGTCACCTATTTTTACGGCATATGACGCTCTTTCAACCTTATCGTTAACAAGAACTCTTCCTGCGTCGCACGCTTCGTTTGCAACGGTTCTTCTTTTTATTATTCTTGAAATTTTCAAATATTTATCCAATCTCATTTTATACTTCTCCTGTTATAAAATAAATCGGTGCAGACTCCTTTTCAGTAAAGCCTGCACCTATGTCAAGGAATCACTTAACAAAAGCCGTGCTTTAAGCGCAGCGGTCTGTCAGCATTTCCTCAAAATGTCAATGTAGTAAAAAATTACTTCTTGTCAACAGTTTCCTTGAAAGCCTTACCGGGCTTGAATGCAGGAACCTTTGACTCGGGAATAGTGATTGACTCGTGAGTTCTCGGATCAACACCGGTTCTCTCCTTGCGTGTTCTCTGCTCAAATGTACCGAAACCAACGATCTGAACTTTCTCGCCGTTTGCAACAGCCTCAATGATAGTATCGATAACAGCAGATACTGTCTTCTCTGCATCTTTCTTGGTAATGTCGCTCTTTTCCGCAACTGCTGCGATTAAATCTGTCTTATTCATAAAAAACCTCCGTTCAGCCATCATAATGACAGCTGTTAATTTTTAATTATTTATTTTTAGCTTCTTCCCAAAGGGAATCAAGCTCGGATAAACTTAAATCATTCAGATCGGTACCGTTTTCGTTCGCCGACTTTTCCATTGACGTAAATCTTGAGAGAAACTTCTCACAGGCATCGTAAAGAGCCTTTTCACTGTCAACACCCGCCAATCTCGCAACATTGACAACCGAAAACAAAAGATCTCCGATCTCCTCTGCCTTAGCGTTTTCGTCACCGCTTTCGCATGCCGCTTTAACTTCGGAAAGTTCTTCGGTAACCTTCGCCGCAGCGTCATCAAGACACTGAAAGTCAAATCCGACCTTCGCAGCCTTCTTTTGCATTTTTGATGCACGTATAAGAGACGGAAGCGACCTTGCGATACTGTCCATTGACTCCGACTGGGTGTTCTGAGACTTGGTCTGCATTTTTATTTTGTCCCAGTTATCGAGAACTTTTTCTGTAGTATCCGCATTTACGTCGCCGAAAACGTGAGGATGTCTTATAATCATTTTCTGACAAATATCGTTTGCCACGTCATGGATATCGAAAACACCTTTTTCACGCTCGATCTGAGCATGGAAAACAACCTGAAGGAGGACGTCTCCGAGTTCCTCACGAAGAAGCGCCGTATCCTCGTTGTCTATAGCTTCGATAACCTCATACGTTTCTTCAATAAAATCCTGTCTTATTGATTTGTGAGTCTGCTCCTTATCCCACGGACAGCCGTCGGGAAGTCTGAGACATCTCACAACCTCAACGAGATCTTCAAAATCATACTTTTCTTTAAACTCAAATTCCATTTTTTAACTCCCGATCAAACTTAAACAATTTAATCTTAACACTGATTCAGAAGGATTTGCTATTTAGCTATTTTACCCTATTAAGTGATATTTTTCAAGAATAGTTACAATTTTGTTACCTTTAGGTAACATCAAAATATCATTTTTGGTAATTGCTCTAAGCAACAGCAGAAAAACAACATAAAATATACACGCAACAATCACAGACAGAGCAGTGTTGATAATAACGGCAAATCTGACTGTCGTTATTACTTTTGACAAAAGGTCATATGACAAACGTGCCGAAACCGCACAGATTACAGAAGCTATTAAAGGTTTTATTACGGCTACTTTAAAGTCCGGGACTATTCCCGTTTCTTTTACCAATACATAAATCGACACAACTATTACAAAAGCGTAACAAAGAAATGTACCGATACTTCCGCCCTGTACGTTGATCTGAGGAATTCCGCAGAAAATATAGTTTGAAACCACCTTAATGAGCATACCGATTGCATAGAGCTTCAGCGGCATATCGACTCTGCCAACTGCCTGAAGCATACTGCACATTGGAGTTGCCGCTGCAAATACAATAACCGCAATACCCATTAATTTAAGTATTTCTATTGAAATGTCAACGCCGTCAGTATAACCGTATACAACATGCATTATAGGCTCAGCAAGAACAGTAAGACCAAGACCGGCAGGAATTGTGAAAATGAACGTTACTCTCATAACGGTTTCTATACTGCTTTTAAGGTACTCCCTGTTGCCTTTTGTGTATGCGTCCGTTACATTAGGCATAGCCGTCGTTCCGAACGCCTGGGTTACGGTTACGACAAGATTCATAATAGTAAGAGCATAACCGTAGCAACCCCAGAGGTAGGTATGAACCTTTCCCCCGTCAACCGTTTCCTGAGGAATCAAGCCTGTGTACTGACTAAGAAGCGATTCCGGCGAATTTGACATCATCGAAATAAGACGCCTCTGGATAAGAGCCGAATCGACTGTACCTGCAACACTCATTATGAGTGCGCCGAGACCGATAGGAATTGCTGTGTGCAGAAGGATGTTGAACGTGTCGCGCTTGCTTCGCGGGCGAGGTGAAGTTCTAAGCATCTCAGCCGTAATTCCGTCACCCTGGATTTTATAGCGCAGATAAATATATAAAAAGCTGAAAAACGAACCGAGCGTAATACCAAAAATAGCAGCAGCCACGGAATATTTCAAAAGCTCGTTATTGTCTTTGATACCAAAAAGCTTTTCACCGTAATTCATCACAAAATAAGCGAACGAATAACCTACGGCAAGCTTAACGAATGCCTCAACGATTTCGGAAACCGATGTAGGCACCATATTTCTCATGCCCTCGTAGTAACCTCTGTACGCCGATACAAGACAGCCGAAAAAGATAGCCGGAGCAAGCACCAGCATTGAAATAAACGAATCGGGGGCATCGATTATTCTTACATAAAAAAAGCTGAAGAGAACCATCAGAAGGCAGCTAATTATACCCGCAATGACGAAAAACGGAACCGCAACGTCTTTTATCCTTTTTACGTCTCTGTATCTGCCCTTTGACATACTTTCGGACACCATTCGGGAAACGGCTATCGGAAAACCTGCAGTAGCAAGAGTAAACAGCGGGATATACAACTCGTATGCGTTGTTCAGCAATCCTGCGCCTACACCTCCGTAGAGTCTCGACAAGCTGACCTTGTACAGCATTCCGATTATTTTTACAATCAAAAGACAAAAAGTCAGTATTGCCGCTCCCAGTATAAAGCTCTGCTTTTTATTCGCTTTATTCTTTTTCAAACAAACTCCTCTTTTCAACAAACTTTATAACTCTATAAACTTTATGATATGTACCAAACTAAAGGTAATACACCACAGAATCATAAAAACCGCAGCGTATTACCTTTAAGTCGATTACCGCAATAAAAATAAATCAGTTTCCGGAAACTTCCTCCGATCCGTTTTCGGAAGGAACATCTGCCTGTGAAGTCTCCCCACCGGAAGGAGCTGTTTCAGCAGGTACTTCGGACTCCTTCGGCTCTTGAGCAGCAGCAGCTTCGTTCACGGGCTGTGGAACAGGAACCGTGTAGGAATTTGCAAAATCGAGAGTAGCGCCGCATCTCTTGCAGAAAAGACTGTCGTTCGAATTGCTGCAGCAGCATTTCGGACAAATAATCCTGTCGCCTGCGGCATTCAGGGTATCCTGCAAAGTCTTAAGCTCGTTAATGAGTACTGTAATATCGTTTACATACTGATCAACAACGCTCTGATCCGTTGTTCCCGTTACGTTTGTATCATAAACATATCTGCCGAGTGTTTCAAACTGAGCAGATATCTTGCTTTTAAGCTCCGCCGAAGAAACTCTCACTCTGGATCTGTCGACTACTTCGGTTGCTTTATTGCCGAATGCGTCAACAGCCGCTGCCACATTTACGATTACGTCATCAAATAAACTCATTTTTAAATCCTCCCTTTTTGCCGGACTGCCGCCGAAAATATCCGGATAATCAGATAATCCAAACGGCAAACGGCTTTAATTCGTTAAAGATCTACTAATTTTGAAATGCAAATTCTATAAAAATGCGAATACATTATACCACTTAACGGAATTAAAAAATAGAACAAAATGTTAATTTTTACTCTGTTTTAATAATTCAGCATTTTGCTGAAAATGATCGCATGTTTATTGTTTATTTAGTTATTAATATTTATACTTTCCATTGCCGAGAAACTCTCTCATAAGCGAATTTTCCGGAACGTATATTTCAGAAATCTTCTCAAACCTTGCCGCACGCTCAATAAGATTCTGTGCATAAGCATATTCTTCGCTCGTAACGGGAACCTCTTTCAGAAGCGGAACAGCTTCGGTTGCTGTTATACACGGCTCATAGATATGGATAGAGTTAATCGTAATGTCGCCGGAATATTTAAAAGGAACTATATATTTTTTCTCGCCGAAAAGAACATTTTCCCACATTCCGAGAGTATGCTCCGCAGAGCTTCCTCTGAACTTGTAGTCGCGCACAACACGCCTGAACAATCTCAGCTCAGCCGCCGTCAGGACATAACATGTACGTCCGGATTCCCTTATACCCTGCTTTACGCTTATGTAAATTTTTTTCAGTCCGGCAACGGATTTTATATGCTTTGTGAAAATCGGATTAAGAGCGTGAATACCTTCGATAATCGCAATCGAGTCATTATGAAGATTTATTTTTACTTTTTCTTCTTTAGGTCTGCTCTTCGCAAAATCAAACTGTGCTATATCGTACGAGCCGTACTGCAAAAGATCGGAAATACACTCTTCTATCTGAGGAATATTGAGAGCGTCCACCGATTCGAAATCAGGCTTACCCTCAGGAGTTCTCGGACAGCTTGATTCACCGAGATAAAAATTGTCCATTGAAATTATTTCCGAACCGCAGCCGAGGTTTAGGAGTTCCTCCTGGAGTATATGGGCAGTCGTCGTTTTTCCCGACGCGGAAGGACCTGCAAGCATGATAACCTTGCATCTGTGCTTCGAATTCAGGATTCCTTTGGCTATCTCCTTGATATCGGTTCTGTATGCATTTTCCGACATTTTTACGAAGCCTTCGGGATCTTTTCTTGCGTATTCATTGATTTTATTCAATGTCAGCGCATATCTTCTGTATGAATTAGTAATGCTCTGCATAGAAAGACTCAATCCTTTCTTTGCGTTTTAAAATTTCGTCGAAGTCGTTAATATATTCGTATGGATATTTGTAGTTAAATATGCGTTCAAGACAGTCTTTTTTGGAGTCCTTGAGCTTGCTCACGGCTCCTGCGCCGCAGGCAAGTATCGTGTGAGTTTCGTCCATAATAAAGACGTTGTAAATTCCCTCTTTTCCGACCTTGGACCAGCCGGTGTTTTCCATATTCCCAACCATTCTGCTCTGACGATAGAGGTAGTACGGATAGTATTCGTTTTCGTGAAGTCTTTTATTTGCGTAAGAAAGCATTTTTGCCGTGGTTTCGGCTTCCTCCTTATCGAGGGTCTTGCCGTCCTTTGTGAGGGTTGACGCACGCTTCATTGAGAGTGTATGAACGGTAATACTTTCGGGCGAAAGCTCCGTGATCCTGTCAAGGGTATCCGTGAAGCTTTCGAACGTATCGCCCGGCAGCCCGACGATCAGATCCATATTTATGTGATTAAATCCGTATCTTCTTGCCGCCTCAAATGTTTCAATGACCTGAACGGCGGTATGCCTTCTTCCGATGTTTTTCAGCACGTCGTCATTAAGCGTCTGAGGATTGATACTTATTCTGTCAACTCCGCATTCCATGATTGCCTTCAGCTTTTCATCGGTGATTGTGTCGGGTCTTCCCGCTTCTACCGTGAACTCCCTGCAATACGACAGATCAAAGCTGTTTCTCACGGTTTCAAGGACTCTTCTCATCTGCTCTGAACTCAGAGTTGTAGGAGTACCTCCTCCCATATAGACCGACTCAAGACGAAGCCCGAGCTTTTTTGCATAATCCGCAGTTTCTTCAAGCTCCCTGCACAAAAGCTCTACATAAGGCTCTACAAGGTGCTTTGTCCTTTCAACGCTTGCCGACACAAAGGAACAGTAGCTGCATCGGCTCGGACAGAACGGAATGGATATATAAAGGCTGTATGACATTTCCTGCGAAAGCTCGAGAATGGCTCTCTCGTTCTTTTCCGTTTCAATAGTCAGAGCGGTTTTCTCCTCGCTCACCTTAAACTTGTTCAAAAAATAATCGACGGCATAATCGAATCCTTTTTCATTTGAAAGACGTCTGAAAAGCTTTATTGGACGTACTCCTGTGAGCACTCCCCAAGGAGGCGTTACCTCAGTCAGCTTTGTAAATTTTTCAAAAAGCATCAAAGCCATCTCAAGCTCAAGATTATCGTTATCCGGTGAAAAGCTCTGTTTATTTTTCTCGTGAAATTCATCTACATAAATATCGATAAATATATCGATATTTCCTCCGTTATCGGTATATTCCGTATAAATATACGGAGGAGTCAAAACTTCCGGAATTTCTCGTACTGTTTCAAGTTTTGTGTTCGGAAAAAACAGTCTTGTCAAATTTTCGATTTCGTAATGAAAGCTGTGATTGTTAATAT
>CAMHNT010000083.1 GCA_946186535.1 uncultured Clostridia bacterium | reverse complement strand
GTTAAAGTTTTTGCCCAGCTTTTTTCAAAAAGTACCCCAAGGGCATTTCCTTCAGGGCGCCTGCGGAGTCCAGAGGGAGCCTCTGGTGGGCTCTTAAGGGCGAAGCCCTTGACATCTCGTTACTTCTTAAAAATGCCACACTGCGGCATTTTTAAACCCTTTTTCTCATTTATAGCTTAAAATAAAAAAAGGCTGTCACAATTTTTATGTGACAGCCCATAATAAATTTAAATATGGATTAACCAACACATCAGGTTAATTATATATTATTAATTATCAGAAATCAACTTCTGTATCATAGTAGCAAGCCTTAAGGAGCTTCTCCATTTCTTCCTGACTCGGCTGACGCGGGTTAGAGCCTGTGCAGGCATCACCTATTGCGTTCTTTGCAATCTCGGGAAGTCTCTCAAGGAATACTTCTTCCGGAACGAATCCCTGATCAGTCGGATAGGAATCAGCACCGTAGTTCTTGATGCAGTGAGGAATATTAAGATCATCGTTCATCTTTCTCAGATAATCTATGAGAAGCTTGATTTTCTCGTCAGTCGTGTCACCTCCGAGACCCATAAAGTCAGCTATAACGCCGTATCTCTTTGCGGCTGTTTCGTCCTTTGCGTTGAAAGCGATAACCTTAGGTAGATACATAGCGTTAGCCGCACCATGAATAATGTGAGCGCCGTAATCAGCGAAAGCAGCGCCTGTCTTGTGAGCCATTGAGTGAACGATACCGAGAAGTGCGTTCGAGAATGCCATACCTGCAAGACACTGAGCGTTATGCATGCTGTCACGCTTAGCAAGATCGCCGTTGTAAGAATCAACAAGGTCATTCTGAATCATCTTGATAGCATGGAGCGCAAGAGGATCGGTGTAGTCACAGTTGGCTGTTGAAACGTAAGCCTCGATAGCATGTGTGATAGCGTCCATGCCCGTATGAGCGACGAGCTTCTTAGGCATTGTTTCCGCAAGATCAGGGTCAACAATAGCAACGTCAGGAGTTATCTCGAAATCAGCGATAGGATACTTGATGCCCTTTGCATAATCCGTGATGATAGAGAATGCGGTTACTTCCGTAGCCGTACCGGATGTTGAGGAAATAGCGCAGAAATGAGCCTTTTTGCGAAGCTCGGGAAGACCGAATACCTTGCACATATCCTCAAATGTAACGTCGGGATATTCATACTTGATCCACATAGCCTTCGCAGCGTCTATCGGCGAACCGCCGCCCATTGCAACGATCCAGTCGGGCTCGAAATCAAGCATTACCTGCGCAACCTTAACTTCCATGCCTGCTTCCTCAAGATATGAAACTGCTCTGTCGAGGAAGCCGAATTTCTTCATGCTTCCGCCGCCGATACAGACGATAGCTTTCTTGCCTTTAAAATTTTTTAATGCTTCGAGAGCGCCCTTTCCATGATAAAGATCTCTCGGTAAAGTAAATCTGTACATAAATTTTCCTCCTTATACAGACAAAATTATTTACTGTGTAATTTTTTATATATTATAGCACATGTTTTCAGGATAGTAAAGAGTTTTTTTATTAATATTTTTTAACTTTTCCTATTTTAAATATTAATATTCTGTTATAATAAGTTAGTTGAAACAAATTTGCAAAGAGTGTTTTAATCAAAAATTTCATCCCAACAGTAATAAACAAGTCTTAAAAACATATAATTTAAATAATCAAGTAAATCAATATGGAGGGATTGTTTTGACAAAATACAGTGAAATCAGCAATAAAAACAGTGAAGCAATAAAAATTACCAGATCGTTGCTTTTGGGGTGTGCGGTCGGTGTGGCGGTGAGTGCGGCGCTTTTGTCTTTGTCGGCTGTGATTTTTGTCAAGTTCGGAAGCCTGCCTGTTGATTATCTCTCACTGATTACAACGTTTATCGGCGCTTTTGGCGCTTTTGCCGCAGGTTATTCTGCCGTAAGGCTCTACAGGAAACGGGGACTTCTTATCGGTGTTTGTGCGGGAGCATTTTTATTTCTGCTTGTTTTTATTACAGGACTTGCGAAAGGCATTGAAAACGATCTGATCGGTTCTTTAATTAAATTGGGTGTATTCGCCGTAATGGGCGCGATCGGAGGAGTGGTCAGCGTTAATAAGAAAACAAAGGTTAAGCGGTATTGATCATCCGAATTTTTTTAAAGCAGTACAAATGCATTCAGCTTTGTGCTGTTTTTTCTTTGTGCCAAGAATAAATGTTCACTAAACTTGTGAGGATTGTTATAATCTATTTGTCTAAAATAAGTATTGATAAAACCGAATCGGTATGATATATTAAAATATGTATAAAACAACTGAATAGTGTCAGCAGGTGTCGGATATTTTTGAATTGCTTTTTATTTTGCAATAATTAAACAAAAATGATCCGGTGAAAAGGGAAACAGGTGAAAGTCCTGTGCGAACTCGTCACCGTAATTAAGGAGTGCGGAATTTTTGAATATGCCACTGAGAAAATCGGGAAGGCTTTTCCGTGCGTTGATATTCAAGTCGGGAGACCTGCCTGCTGTCTGTACACGAAATTATCAGCTTATTTCAATACCACGAGTAATTGGCAGTACGAACTTCACGGATACAAAGTATTTATCTGTATCTTTTCAGGAAAATCTATCTTCTGAGAGAAAAAACGAAAAATGCTTTTGTGTGCCGTCGTTTTGCTGTGCGCTTTTACTCCGGTAAAGGTGCATTTTTTGTTTTATGATTATGGTTATAACGGTTAAGAGGTGATTGTCAGAATGCTGTCCGACGGAAATTATACAATAGATGTAACGCTCGAGGGCGGAAGCGGTCGTTCTACGGTAAAATCTCCGACAGAGATTTTCGTAGAGGACGGTCGGATTCAGGCTGAAATAGAGTGGAGCAGTCCTAATTACGACTACATGGAGATCAACGGAAAAGAGTATTATCCGTTAAACGACTCGGGTAATTCAAGATTTCTTATAGACGTAGCTTCACTCGACAGCGATATACCGGTTTCTGCGGAAACCGTGGCCATGAGCCAGCCTCATCTTATCGATTATACTCTTTATTTCGATTCCTCAACAGCCAAAAAGGAGTTAAACTCCAATGCTGTGACATTTGTTTCAGTAATAGCGGTTGTTCTCGCAGTGACGGCTGTTTCAGCAATTCTTTTCAGAAGGAAGAAATCAAATGATAAAAAGTAAAAATTTACTTTGTCTAATACCGCTGATATTTCTTGCGTTTCTCGGCGGCTGCGGAGAAAAAAAGGTTATTCCTGATGAACCGAAGGATATTGAAGGGCTTAGCTTTTCGGAAAGAGTGGAGCTTCAGTATGCGGATCAGTTTGCTATCGACAGATACCATGACGGATATTCCGTGATTTATACAGGCGAGGGGATAGGCTATCTGCTTGTTCCGAAGGATGAGCCTGTTCCTGAAAATATCGGGGAAAACATGAAAATAATAAACCTTCCTGCCGAAAATATCTATCTTGCCGCTACTTCGGCAATGGGGCTTTTTGATTCTCTTGGTTGCGGAGATGCGGTGAAATTTTCCGGAACAAAAGCCGATGAATGGTACATCGACTATGCACGGAAGGCTATGGAAAACGGAGACATGCTTTATGCAGGAAAATACCGTGAACCCGACTACGAGCTTCTTCTTTCAGACGGCTGTGAATTATCCGTTCAGTCTACTATGATTGAGCATTCTCCCGATGTTAAGGAAAAGCTCGAGGAGCTTGGGATCACCGTTTTTGTAGATTATTCAAGTTATGAATCACACCCACTCGGAAGAAGCGAATGGATCAAGGTTTACGGAGAAATTCTCGGCAGACAGTCCGAAGCGGAGGAACTTTTCAACGAACAGGCGCAGTATCTTGAAAGCTTGGGCTCAAACGAAAGCACCGGAAAAACCGCAGTCTTTTTCTACATAAACAATGCCGGTCAGGCTGTTACACGCAAATCGGGCGATTATGTTACAAAAATGATTGAGCTTGGCGGCGGCGAAAACGTGTTTTCCGATCTCGGTGGAGACAGCGGTCTTTCAACCGTAACTATGGAAATGGAAGAGTTCTACTCGAAGGCAAAGGACGCAGATTTTATTATTTACAACAGCACTATCGGAGGAGAGATCTCAACCGTTGAAGAGCTGATTTCAAAGAATAGCCTGCTTGAGGATTTTAAAGCTGTCAAAGAGGGGAATGTCTGGTGTACGAGAAATAATCTTTTCCAGGAAACCATGAAGCTCGGAGCTGTTATTTCTGATTTTAATGCTGTTTTTACGAACAGTGCGGAAGAAAATCCTCCTCAGTTCCTGTACAGGCTTGAAAGCGGTGAAAGTCATGAGTAAACGAAAAATCAGGTTTATTACGGCTTTTTCCGTGCTGGCGATTCTCACGATTGCAGTGCTTATGATGAATGTTTTTATAGGCAGCGCCAGTATTTCGGTATCCGAAGCCGTTAATATTCTTATGTCTAAAAGTTCTGATGAAACCGCCTCGAGTATTCTGTGGAAAATCAGAGTTCCCCGGGCTCTCTCAGCAATGCTTCTCGGCGGCGCGCTCGCCCTCTCCGGATATCTTCTCCAGACCTTTTTTCATAACCCGATAGCCGGTCCGTTTGTACTCGGAGTTTCTTCGGGCGCCAAGCTTACGGTTGCGCTTGTAATGATATTTGCTGCAAGCAGACTGCTTGTGATAAATTCGGCTGTCATGATACTGTCGGCTTTTGTGGGCTCGCTTCTGTCGCTCGGTTTCGTTCTGATAATATCCCAAAAGGTCAGACAGATGTCAATGCTTGTGGTATGCGGAGTTATGATAGGCTATATCTGTTCTGCGGTAACCGAATTTGCCGTAACGTTTGCGGACGATTCCGACATTGTAAATCTTCACAATTGGTCAATGGGAACATTTTCGGGTATGACTATGGACAATGTCAGGGTAATAGCAGTTGTAACGACTGCGGCGTTTGTGTTTACGTTTCTGCTTTCAAAGCCTATCGGAGCGTATCAGCTCGGTGAAGGTTACGCCGGGAATCTCGGGGTAAACGTTAAGCTTGTGAGAGCGGCGCTGATACTTCTCTCGGGACTTTTTTCGGCTTGCGTAACGGCGTTTGCAGGGCCTGTTTCGTTTGTCGGAATAGCCGTTCCGCATATAATAAAAGCGTTCTTTAAAACTTCAAAGCCGATAGTTCTGATTCCGGCATGCTTTCTCGGCGGCAGTGTTTTCTGTATGCTGTGCGATATGATAGCTCGAACGGCATTTGCGCCGACGGAACTCAGTATAAGCACGGTCACGGCTGTTTTCGGTGCGCCTGTAGTTATAATAGTCATGCTCAGAGGAAAGAGGGAAAGCTTTGATGAATAATTCTGTGATATCAGCCGATAAGCTTTCCGTCGGATACAAAAAGCCTTTGATTTCCGATATATGCTTCAATGTGCGAAGCGGTGAAATTATGACGCTCATAGGTCCGAACGGTTCCGGAAAATCAACGATTTTAAAAACCGTGGCAGGATATCTGAAAAAACACGGAGGAGCTGTTTTTATCGGGAATACCGATTCCGACAATATTGCGAATAAAGAAAAGGCAAAGGTGATGTCCGTACTTCTGACACAACGCATTCACCCTGAGCTTATGACGTGCAGAGATGTGATTGAAACCGGAAGGTATCCGTATACCGGTCATTTCGGTATGCTGTCAAGCACTGATAAAAAGGCGGTCGAAAATGCTGTTGAAACTGTAGGAATAAAGGATTTTATCGATTCGGATTTTTCGTCGATAAGCGACGGCCAGCGCCAGCGAGTGCTGCTTGCGAGGGCGATATGTCAGGAGCCTGAGATCCTTATTCTGGACGAACCCACCTCATATCTTGATATTCATCATAAAATCATGTTTTTGGAGATACTTAAAAAGCTTACAAAGAGAAAAGGCATCGCAGTGATACTTTCGATGCACGAGCTTGATTTTGCCGAGAAGATTTCCGATTATACCGTATGCGTAAAAAACGGTGAGATTGCAAAAACGGGAAAGCCTTCGGAGATTTTTAATGATAAAACAATATGTGAGCTTTTTGATATTCCCATTGACATGTATAAGCTCTATTGCAAATAACATGTATTTTTACCGATAACGGAAACTTTGCAGCAGACTGCGTTATACCCTTGTGCTGTGACAGCGTCCGTAACAATTTCGGTTTAAATAAATTTTTATTATTCCGGTTCGCACTATATAAGCGTTTATCGGAAATTCAGAAAGGAAAAGAAGTATGAAAAAGTCTTTAAGAGTAATTCTTGCAGCTGTGCTTGTTGTTGCTATGGTAATGCTTGCAGGCTGTAACAAGGAAGAAGCAAAAGAGGAATCTTCATCGGCAAGCAAGGAGGTTTCTTCAACAGTATCCGAATCAATTGAAACAGCAGATACACCTGACTTTGCAGAGGATGACGCAAAGGAAACAGACGATCAGTCAGGTGAGATTAAGCCTGTAATTCTCGTAGTAAGCTTTGGTACAAGCTACAACGACACAAGAGAGAAAACTATCTACGCTATCGAGAATAGAATCGCAGACGCATACCCCGACTACGAGGTAAGACGTGCATTCACAAGCCAGATCATTATCGACAAGCTCAAGGAAAGAGACGGTCTCGAAATCGACAACGTTGAAGAGGCTTTTGAAAGACTCGTGAACGACGGAGTAAAAACACTTATTGTTCAGCCTACTCACATTATGAGCGGTTATGAGTACGATGACCTTGTAGAGGTCGTTGAGAGCTACAGAGACAGCTTTGACGAGCTTGCTGTAGGCGCACCGCTTCTTACTTCTGATGAGGACTACGAGAGTCTTGCGGCTGCTGTTGTAGAAGAAACAGCAGAATACAACGAGGACGGTACTGCAATCGTATTCATGGGTCACGGTACAGAGCATGAGTCAAACGCTGCTTATGCAAAGTTCCAGGAGTTATTCACAGCGAACGGAAACGACAATTATTATATCGGCACCGTTGAAGCTACTCCGTCAATCGACGATATCGTTGAGCTTCTTAAGGACGGCGATTATACGAGAGTGATTCTCGAGCCGCTCATGGTAGTTGCAGGCGACCACGCAAACAACGATATGGCAGGCGACGAGGACGATTCATGGAAATCTATCCTTGAAGGCGAAGGCTATGAGGTTGAGTGCGTTCTGAAGGGACTCGGAGAGTTTGAGTCTGTACAGGATATTTACGTTGCTCACGTTAACGACGCAATCAACTCGCTTGGAGAGTAATTCTATTTTGTAACTATATGGAAGAATATCGCTGCCTTTCCGGATTAAGGGGAAGCATTTCGATGCAGTAGTCAAGGAAAGGAGCGATTTTTTCCGTGATTTTTTCCTGCCGCTTGCATTCAGTGCATTGTCGGCAGCGATTGCTTTTTTGGAGATTTTTATGAAAAGATTTGTTTTATTTTTATGCGTAATCATAACGGCTGCCGGCTGTATTTTCAGCCCGTCGGCAGCGGCTGACGAGACCGAAAATACGCCGGTTTATGCGGCGGACCTGAAGGACGGAGTCTATAATATAGAAGTTGATTCTAGCTCTTCAATGTTCAGAATCGTAAATTGTGAGATTGAGGTCAGCGGCGATGAAATGACAGCGGTAATGACGCTCAGCGGCGTCGGATATGAAAAGCTTTTTATGGGTACAGGCGATGAAGCTCTTTCATCCGGTGAGGAGAGCTATATATATTTTGAAGAGGATTCCGAAGGTAAGTACACATATAAAGTTCCGGTGGAGGCTTTGAATGTTGAAATCGATTGCGCCGCATGGAGTATCAGAAAGGAAAAGTGGTACGACAGAGTTCTCGTTTTTGAGTCGGACACACTTCCCGAGGAAGCTTTCAAAGGCGATTTCAATATGCTGATTGTAATTATCCCAGCAGCCGTTGTCGTGGTCGCTGTAATTGTTGGAGTAACAATTGTCTCAGTCAGGAAAAAGGGTAAATAACATGAATATCGAAAATATAAAACCCGAAGATATCGAACGCAGAAGTATGGAAATAATCGAAAGCGAAATAGGGGATACATCCCACCTTTCACAGGGTGAAAAGCTTGTTGTGAAAAGAGTCATACATACAACTGCGGATTTCGAATATCTTGAAAATCTGAAGTTTTCAAGGAATGCCGTTGAGCTTGGATTGGCGGCGCTTCAAAGCGGTGCGGTTATAATTACGGATACAAATATGGCAAAATCCGGAATAAGCAAGCCTGCTCTCAGTTTTCTCGGCTGTGAGATACATTGCTTTATGTCCGACAGCGACGTTGCGGAGAAATCGAAAAAAGAGGGCATAACACGAGCGGTTGCGTCAATGGATAAGGCGGTGGAGCTGTTCCCTGACAAAAATACGATTTTCGTGATAGGTAATGCTCCGACTGCACTGATACGTCTTTATGAACATATCGAAAGCGGAAAAATTTCTCCGTCACTCGTTATAGGCGCACCTGTCGGATTCGTGAATGTGGTTCAGTCAAAAAAGCTTATTATGGAGAGCGCGGCGCCGTATATAGTCGCTGACGGAAGAAAGGGCGGAAGCAATGTTTCTGCGGCGATTGTCAATGCCTTGCTGTATCAGATTTATAAAAGATGATGATTGTTTTTTAGAATGACAGTGAAGAGACGTTTGCTTTGAGTGAAACGCCCTTCGCTGTCTGCTTAAAGTTTTTTCTGGATTATGAATTATCTACAGCTTATGAAGTACAGTAAATTAAAAACGTACTATATTTTAGAATTTTTGAATGAGCAAAAAATATGTGAAACATTTAAAATCTACTTAATCGAGTCGCCTTGGAGCGGCGAGGAGAATTTGTTTTTTACTTCGGGAAGGGACGCTTT